>SKUI01000023.1 GCA_007122185.1 Rhodothermia bacterium
ATGCCATGAACCAGATCCGTGTCTTCGCTCCGGCAACCGTTGCCAATGTCGCCTGCGGTTTTGACTCGCTGGGATTTGCCATCCACCAGCCCGGCGATATTGTGGAGGTGTCGCTCTCCGCGGAAGCGGGCGTCAGGATTACCGGCATCACCGGCGACGACGGGCGCCTGCCCCGGGAAGCGGAGAAAAATACGGCGGGGGTGGCTGTCCTGGCACTTCTTGAGCACCTTGAAGAGTCGCAGGGAGTGGATATCGAGCTCCACAAGCGTATGCCGCTTGGAAGCGGGCTCGGATCGAGCGCGGCCAGCTCGGTCGCCGCACTCTATGCCACAAACCAGCTGCTGGGCGGACCGCTCAAGAAGGAGGAAATGCTGCCCTTTGCCATGAAAGCCGAGGCCAGCGCCTGTGGTTCCCCCCACGCCGATAATGTGGCGCCCGGACTCCTGGGTGGATTTGTGCTCATCCGCAGTTACAATCCGCTGGATGTCATCTCCATCGACTACCCCGAAAATCTGTACTGTACCATTCTGCATCCGCATATCGAGGTGCGTACCGAGGACTCGCGAAGAATTCTTCGGAAGCATATCAAACTGGCCGATGCGGTAATCCAGTGGAGCAACCTGGCCGGACTCATAGCCGGGCTGGCAAAGTCCGATTTTGACCTGATCAGCCGCTCGCTCAACGATATCATCTTCGAACCGGTACGCTCACTCCTCATTCCCGGATTTGACAGGGTGAAAGGAGCTGCCATTGCGTCCGGCGCTCTCGGGTGCAGCATCTCAGGGTCCGGTCCGTCGGTCTTTGCTCTGAGTACATCAGCGGAGAAAGCCCGGGAAGTGGGGCTCGCCATGAAGCAGGCTTTCTCGGAAATGCAGCTTGAAAGTGATATCTACGTATCCCCCGTTAACAGCATAGGGCCAAGAATCTTACAGACGGACGAAGATCCTGTGGCACCGGATTTCTAGGCATCGGAAAGCATGACCGGCTGTTGATGCACAGCAGCTTAAATACACAGGCGTAATGAAGCTCTACAGTACTCGGAACAGAAAAGAAACCGCGGACTTCCGTACCGCTGTCATCCGCGGACTGGCTCCGGACGGGGGGCTCTACATGCCCTCATCGCTGCCAGATTACCCAGGTTCGTTCTGGGCATCGCTCCGGGGAAAATCCCTGAAAACCAAAGCGCGCATCCTGTTCGACCTGCTGCTTGAGGAAGATTTCAGCGACACCGAGAGGGCAGAAATCACGGAACGCGCCTTCACCTTTGATGCTCCGATGGTGAGCCTGGACGAGCGGACCCGCGTACTGGAGCTGTTTCATGGTCCAACCCTCGCGTTCAAGGATTTTGGCGCCCGCACCATGGCAGCCATGATGTCCGTTTTTGCCCGCCAGGAAGGGGAGACCATCACCATTGTCACCGCCACTTCGGGTGATACCGGCGCAGCCGTGGCCCACGGATTTCACAAGGCGCCCGGCGTGGAGGTTTTCATACTGTATCCATCCGGACAGGTCAGCCCGCTCCAGGAAAAACAGTTCACGACACTGGGCGGCAATATTACGGCACTGGAGGTGGATGGGACATTTGACGACTGCCAGCGACTGGTCAAGGCCTGTTTTGCCGACGGGAAAATCCGGGAAGCTAAAAAGCTTACCACCGCAAACTCGATCAACATTGCCCGGCTGCTTCCACAGATGATCTATTACATCCACGCCATCACCGAACGGAACCCGGGCGGGATGGATGAGGGAACCTTACCCCCGGTCGTCTGCTCTGTGCCGAGCGGAAATTTCGGAAATCTGACCGCCGGCCTGCTGGCACACAAAATGGGCCTGCCCATCCACCGTTTCATCGCCGCTACCAACGTGAATCACGTGGTGCCCGACTATCTGAGCGAGGGCCGTTTCCATCCGAAACCTTCCCTGCGCACCATATCCAATGCCATGGATGTGGGAGATCCCAGCAATTTCGACCGGATGCTCGACATGTACGGTAACGACCATCGGGCCATGGCCCGTGACATCCATGGAGCATGGTTTGATGACCGGCAAACCAGGGAAGCTATTGTGGAAGTATGGGAGCGGTACGGATACCTTATGGATCCGCACACAGCCGTGGGATACCTTGGCTGCAGGCAGCAAACAGCAGAAAATGAACAGGGGCTAATCCTGGCAACCGCGCATCCCGCCAAGTTCCCGGAAACCATCACGATCCTGCTTCCTGATGCGCTTGAGACACCCGCGCGGCTCGTTGAGGCCTCCGCCGGAAAGAAGCAATCCATTCCGGTGCGCGCGCATATGGATGCCGTAAGAGAGGTCCTGCTGAAAAACTAAATCTCCAGAACCAACGTTTAGGGAGAGAAAGAAAAGCAGTATCTTTGCAAAATTCAGTATTTTGGGCGCAGGATCCCGGGTGGATGCGGCCCGTGACACACAGCAGATTTATCCAGAAAAGCAGTTATGAGTTCCAAAGGACGCGTACTGGTAGCCATGAGCGGGGGCGTGGATTCCTCGGTGGCAGCCGTTATGCTCAGTGAGCAGGGCTATGAGGTGATCGGTATCACCATGAAAACCTGGGATTACGCCCAAAGCGGCGGCAAATCCAACAAGGAGACCGGGTGCTGCACCCTGGAATCGATGAACGACGCACGCGAAGTGGCCGGCCGTTTCGGCTTCAACCATTTTATCGTCGACATCCGTGATGAGTTCGGCGACTGGGTGATCGAACGCTTCGTAGAAGAATACATGGCCGGACGCACTCCCAATCCGTGCGTGCTCTGCAATACGCATATCAAATGGGCGGCACTGCTGAAGCGGGCGGACAAGCTGGGCTGTAATTTTATCGCCACCGGGCATTACGCCAACGTGCGTGAGGAAAACGGCCGCTACGTGATCTCGCGCGGAAAGGATATCCACAAGGACCAGTCTTATGCATTGTGGGGTGTGGACCAGAAACATCTTGCCCGGACGCGCTTTCCGCTCGGAAATTACCACAAATCGGAAATACGGCAATTTGCCCAGGATTACGGGCTGTTCAACGTAGCCAACAAGAAAGATTCGTATGAGATCTGCTTTGTGCCGGACAACGATTACCGCCGCTTTCTACGTGACCGCGTGGACGGGTTGCAGGAGAAAGTAGAGGGCGGGCTGTTTGTGGACCGGGATGGCAACGTTATTGGAAAACACCGTGGATACCCGTTTTATACGATCGGACAGCGGCGCGGATTGCATCTTGCCATGGGGAAGCCGGTATACGTCACCCATATCGATCCGGAAACCAACACCATAACCGTGGGGGAGGAATCCGAGCTGATGAATACGACTGCCATTGCGCGCAATATCGTGATGGGCAAATACGAAAGCATTACAGAAGAGGAGATGCCTGTGAACGCGGCTATACGGTACAATGATACCGGTGAGCCCGGTTTCCTGACACAAACAGGGGATGACGAATTCATGGTGCGATTTCCCGAAGGCCGATCAGCCATCACACCCGGGCAGGCGCTGGTGGCTTATGAGGGCAACGATGTACTTGCCGGCGGATGGATCTTCAAGGCCACGGAACCGCTTTTCGATAACCTAATCTCATCCTGATGGACAGAATACGACAATCTACGGCACATGGGAATCCTGCTTTGCGCACTCTGCAGACAGCGTTTTCCGTCAGATCAACCTGCGGCACATTGGCCATTCTGCTGTTACTCACCATGGCGGTATGGACAAACCCGTTCGCCTTGGCAAAACAGGGCGGAATGAGCGAATCGGCCATATCATCCGGCAGCAATACGTTTGAGGGCAGTCTTACACTCAGCCGATATACGATCAGGGCGGACGGAAGCGAGCACTGGGTGTCCAGCACGCCGCTGCTTATCCATCCGAATTTCATCCTTCTGGTTCAATCCGAGGGGGGATCCGTCGAACTTCTGGGGAACATCAGGGCAGAGGGTATCATTGTGCGTCAGGTTCGGGAGGATTTTGTGTTCCTGACCCCGGACCGGAAAGCTGTGATCATGACCCGGCAGGAATTGCAGCAGATGATTGCAATGTTCGACTCCATGCGAGGACATTCCGCCCGGGAGCAGGCTTCGGAACCCGATGTTATGTTCAACGCAACCGGGGAAAAGAAAGAGATTGAGGGATACGTTGCGGAAAAATGGATAGCACGGCAGGAGGGTAGCAGTTCGGAATGGCACTACTGGGTCACGGATGAACTCACCATTCCATGGGGATTGCTGTCGGAACAGTGGCTGACGAAACAGCTCTCGCTCTCGGGCCTTCCGGCGGAGCGCTGGTTTGTGGACGAAAAACTGCCGGTCCGGGCCGAACTTTGGTCGAATGGAGAACTTGCTGAAATAATAAAAATAAAAGATATTACCCCCCATAGAATTCCGGAATCGCGATTTCAGATCCCCGCCGAATATCAGCGCATCACATTCCAGCAGATGTTATTTGACCGCATGCGGAACCGCTGAGTATAAGACGGGAGATTTGAAATCCACAAAATCATAACAGCCAGGTGAAACCAATACGACTGCTATCCCTTCTGACCGCGCTGCTCCTGCTCACCCAATGCGGGACCCCGGAGCGTATATACGAGTATCATCCCTCCGAAAAAGATCACATCTATTATGATATAGACGGCGCCATTGAGGATGATGAAACCATGAGCGAATTTATCGGTCCGTACGTACGCGAAATGGCACGCACCATGGACCGGGTGCTTACGGTCAGTGAAGGGCCGTTCGAGCGCGGCAAACCCGAGGGCGCTCTGGGAAACCTGTCGGCCGACATTGTCCGGTACCGTGCCACCGCCGAAATGCGCAAGCGCGTGGATGTGAGCGTTATGAACAACGGGGGCCTTCGCGTACCCTTGCCGGAAGGAGAGATCACGGTCGGACATATCTACGAACTGATGCCGTTTGAAAATTACATAGCCGTGCTGCGATTTACCGGCGAGCAGATTACCCGAATCGCCAACGAGCTTGCAGCCGTGAACGGCGAGGCGGTCAGCGGCATGCGGTTCCGCATCGTCAACGGCAGGGCGCGTGACATCCTGATCGATTCTTTGAGCGTGGATCCCGATCGCCACTACTGGCTGGCCACGAACAACTGGATGGCCGATGGCGGCGGGGATTCGCCCACACTTTGGGAACCGCTCGAACGCCGCAATATCGACATCCTCATCCGTGATGCCATCATAGAATATCTCAGGGCCAGGGAAAGCATCGCACCGTACACCGACCAGCGCATCCGTAACTGATTGATCATGAACAGAAAAACCTTTCTCAAAAACTCTGCCATCCTGGGTGCCGGACTTGGTCTGGGTGGATTTTTTCCCTACAGCGAAGTGCAGGGCGTCGCACAAAGACGGGTCACCATTCTGCATACGAATGACACTCACGCCCGTATTGAACCTTTTTCCGATTCCGCGCCTAGATACGCCGGAATGGGCGGCGTGGCACGGCGTACCACGTTGATCAGGCAGCTAAGGGCTGAAAACCCGGACAGTCTTCTGCTGGATGCGGGCGACGTTTTCCAGGGCACACCCTATTTCAACAAGTTCAACGGCGCCCTTGATTTCGAAGTGATGAGCAAGATGGGATACGATGCCGTGACCATAGGGAATCACGAATTCGATAACGAGGTGCGTGGATTCGAGGAAGTCATGGGCAAAGCCCGGTTCCCGTTTGTCTCCACAAACTATGATTTCGGCACTACGCGCATGGGGCGGCGGGTGCACAAGTTCCTGATCCGCCAGGTTGCCGGGGTCAAAATTGGTATATTCGGGCTGGGCGTTGATTTTGAAAACCTGGTGCTGCCCCATCTGCACCGCGGTGTGACCTATCTCGATCCGGTGGAGGTGGCTGCTGATACCACAGCGCATCTCAAAGGATACCATCAGTGCGACATGGTGATCTGCCTGAGCCACATCGGTTACCGGTACAACGACAATCGTGTCAGCGACCGCGTTGTGGCACATCAGGTTGACGGAATCGATCTTATCATTGGCGGGCACACCCATACCTTTATGCCGGAGCCCGAGCTGTTCGAAAAACCGGATGGCAGCCGTACCTGGGTGTCGCAGGTCGGGTTTGCCGGAATTGTTCTGGGCCGGCTTGATTTCTACTTCGACAGGGGGAGACAGATCGCGGCTGTCCGCAACCACAATTATCCCGTCACCGATGGCGGCCCGGATTCCGGGACGTATGCCGAATTGATTTCGCGGATATCGGCTGACGGCGGTGCTGTCAGCGTGTAAACGACTGGCCGGACAAATTGGCCTGGCAGTAACTGCAAGCGCAGAAAATTGCCTGGCAGTAAATGTAAAGCCGGGCAATGAATGTAAAGCCGGGCAGTAAATGTAAAGCCGGGCAGTAAATGAAAAGCCGGGCAATGAATGAATAGCCGGGCAATGAATGAATAGCCGGGCAATGAATTACGAGCCGGGTGATCAAGCAGAATTCGGTCAGGTATGTAAATACGGAGGATGGCAATGCAAAAGATGCAGATGGGTGTGGATGGACCAAATTGTTCCCGTATCATCGCCGGTTTCTGGCGACTGAAACATTGGAACATGTCGGTTAACAGCCTGCTGGA
>SKUI01000121.1 GCA_007122185.1 Rhodothermia bacterium
CTGGGCGTTTTCCTTGATCTGCTTCTGGGTTTCGATCTCCTTGGTCAGGGCATCGTATTCGCGGTTGTTGCGAACCGTCAGCTGCTGTTCCTCGTATTTGGCTACGAGATTGTCCGCTTCCTCGATTTCCAGTTCAAGGTTCGACTTCTCAAGGGTGAGGTCCTTAATCTCCGCTTTGGAGCGCTTGATACGTGCTTCCAGCCGGGTTATCTCTGTCTCGATATCGAGGATCTCCTCCGGCAGATCTCCGCGCATGCGTTTGAGCTCGTCAATCCGATTGTCAATGTACTGCAGGTTGGTCAGGTTTTGAAGTACTTCTACCATAGATGTATGCTTACGCTGTTTACTTCATTTTTTGGGGTTGTTCTTGAAAAACATACTGGACCGGATTGGTGTTGACGCTGGTGCGATGCACCTCCATTTCCGGAAACCGGTCGCGCAACCGGTCGCACAGTGCCTTCACTACCGGCACCTCCGTTTCATAATGCCCCGCATCCACAAGCAGAAACGCATCGGACGCGGTAAAAAATTCGTGGTATTTCAAATCGGCGGTCACGTAGGCGTCGGCGCCCTGCCTGCGCGCCTCGTCCGCCAGAAACGATCCGGCACCGCCGCAGACGGCCACCTTCCGGATCTGCTCCGGGGATCCCGCATAGCGAAGGCCTCTGTTTTCAAGACGATCCGACACCAGATCCAGAAATGCCGGCAGCTCCATGGGCTCGGGCAGCATTCCGATCATACCGAAACCGGTCTCCTTGCCACGGGGATGCGCCGGGACTTCCTCCGTTTTGAGGAAATGCACATCGATCAGTCCGAGGCGGGACGCCAGCACAAAAGAGACTCCGCCCGGGGCGGCATCCAGATTGGTATGGGCGGCTATGACATTGATGTCATTTTTGATCAGACGGAAGATGAGCGAGCCGGTGACGTCCGATGAGGTAATGCGGGAAAGCTTCCGGAAAATAAGAGGGTGGTGCGCGACGATGAGATCGGCCTCAAGGGCGATGGCCTCATCCACCACTTCCGGGGTCACATCCAGGCAGGCGAGGATGCTGCTGACTTCCTGTTCTTCATTTCCTACCAACAATCCAACGTTATCATATTCGAGCTTGGTGCTTTGCGGTGCCCAGTCTTCCAGAAACTCGAGGATATGATGGTTGGTGTATCTCATATTCCCGAGGAGCAGCCCCCTGTCTGCCCGAATGCTAAACCTATGTAGGCAGGATCAAATCTGTAAATTGTGTCTCTGTTTCGATACACGATATTAGACGATGTCAGCTTTTTTTAGTCAGAAAAGAAATATAACAGTTTTTTTGACCACATAAAAGCTTTTCCTTTTCTTACCTTGTTCTTTTTAAAAACGTATCTTTCATTGGTATCGTATCCTGAACACTAAAATCCGGCTGACCGTGATCCGCAAAAATCTGGCAATACTGAACGAGACCATCGGCGAAATCTGTGAAAAATGCGGCCGTGATCCGGGGGAAATACGGCTGGTGGCGGTTACCAAAACCCATCCCGAAGAGACCATTATGGAGGCCTATGCGGAGGGTCTGCGGGATTTCGGCGAGAACAAGGTGCAGGAGCTGGTCCCGAAAATGTCCGCCCTGCCGGATGACATAGAATGGCACATGGTGGGGACCATCCAGACGAACAAGATCAAGGATCTGGCGGGACGGGTCAACTGGATCCACTCCATCTCCAAGGAGAAGTATCTGAAGGAGCTGGAGAAGCGGCTGGCGCGGGTCGACCGGGTCGTGCGGGTGCTCATCCAGGTCAACATAAGCGGCGAGGATCAGAAAAGCGGATGCGAGCCGAAGCAGATTGCGGAGATCCTCCGTTATGCGGCCGGACTGAAGCACGTCACGGTGCACGGGCTGATGGGCATGGCCGCGCTTACCGCCGACCGTGACCAGATACGCAAACAGTTCCGGATGCTGCGGCGGCTGCGGGACGAACACCGCGCATACGAGGCCGGGAACATTCGTCTGGACGAGCTCTCGATGGGCATGAGCGGGGATTACGACATTGCCATTGAGGAGGGAGCGACGATGATCCGGTTGGGAACCAGTATTTTTGGAAGCCGCGACTATAATGTGCCCTTATAATGTGTAACCACCGGGCCGGACTTTCCGTATGATCAGGAAAGTCCACCGCATCCGGTTGGCCCGAAACCACGCAACCTGCCACTTTATTCAACTGACCATGACACCCATATTATTTCTTTTCTCAAACGACATACTGCTTCCGATCGTAGCCATCATTGCCGTTTTCGGTGTCGGAGGTTTTATCGTCCTGAAAATAATACAGCTCATTCGTGATGCCATCCTGTCTCGCCGGGCACCCGCACAAAGCGATGCCGTCATCCGCAAGCTGCAGGAATTCGAACAGCGCCACGAGCAGCTCGTCAAGCGGGTACAGAACCTGGAGACGATTATTGTGGATGCGGACCTTGGCAATCCCGACACCGGCGGTCGGTCAGGCCCGGGCAGTGGTTCCGACGATGAAAGCGATGACCGGCCTTTGAAAAACAAACTGCTCTGATCCGGGCAGATCCGCTCAGGTTCTGTTCCGCTTTGGTGTTGTATTGCTGCACGCACACTCTTAAATTGAGTGTTGAACCAAAGCCGGAAGACCACTATGAAATTATCAGCACTTGAGATCAAGCAGCAAAATTTTGCCAAATCATTGCGCGGCTACGACGTGGCTGAGGTGCAATCCTTTCTGAATGTCGTCTCGAACGAATGGGAGCACCTCTCAAACCGGTGCAGGGAGCAGGACAGAGAGATCCAGCGGCTCAATGAGAAGCTTCAGCACTATCAGAAAGTGGAGGAGGCCCTGCATGATACGTTGCAGACAGCCAAGGAATCGGCCGAACAGCGTATCAACAGTTCCAAACAGGAAGCCCAGAATCGCATTGCCAAGGCAGAGCTGGAAGCTGAAAAGATCGTTCGCGACAGTCAGCAGCAGCGGCAGGCCATCCGGCAGAGCATCCAGCGCCTGCTGGAGCGGCGACACGAGATCATCCGGGGTATGGAATCGTACCTGGAACTGGCCACCGAATCACTCGAATCGTTCCGGCGCGACGATCATTCAACGTTTTCGCTGCCCAGGGAAGATGCCGAAGACAGCCCCGAAGCCAAAAACGGGTCCGGTGCAGAAGAGAAAAAAAAGAAACCGAAAACTACCTCACACGTCCCGGGCGCCGAAGATCTCGACGATCTCATTGACGATATGGACGACTAAATAAACGCAATAAAAACCATGCCTGAACTGGAAACCGTGCAGGAGTTTCGTGCAAAACGGGATGAGGCACGTGCATACCTGGAAGAGTCAACCAACATCAAGCCCGACTTTCTTATCATTCTTGGCACGGGGCTGGGACGCCTGGCCGAGGAAATTGACGTATCCACCGCTGTCTCCTACTCGGATATTCCGCATTTCCCTGTCTCTACGGTGGAAAGCCATGCCGGACGTTTGCTGTTTGGCACGCTGAGCGGCAAGAACGTCGTGGCCATGCAGGGGCGTTTCCATTACTACGAAGGCTACACCATGCAGCAGATCGTGTTCCCGGTCCGCGTCGCACATGCTCTTGGCGCCCGCACCATGCTGGTGTCCAACGCTTGCGGCGGTATGAACCCGCTGTTTCGCCGGGGCGACATCATGTGCATAACCGATCACATCAACCTGCTGGGGGACAATCCCCTGATCGGCCAGAACGACAATGAGCTGGGCGTCCGTTTCCCGGACATGAGCGAGCCCTATTCGCCCGATCTGATTTTCCTCGCCGAGAAAGTGGCGCTCGGGAGCAACATAAAGATGCATCAGGGTGTTTATGCATCCGTACCCGGCCCCACGCTGGAAACCCGTGCGGAGTACCGTTTTCTGCGACTGATCGGCGCCGATGTGGTGGGCATGAGCACCATTCCGGAAGTGATCGCCGCCGTGCACATGAGCATGAAGGTGCTCGGCATTTCGGTGATCACCGACGAATGCTTCCCCGACGCACTTGAGCCGGTCAAAATGGAGGATATCCTCGCCGCCGCGGATATGGCCGAACCGAAAATGACACAGGTGATGAAAGGAGTGCTCGCCGAGCTGTGACTTTCCCCCGGATTGGCACTCCGGACCTGCTGCGCATCAATGTTTTACGCACAATGCACCCAAACCGGAAAGCATTGTTTTTCCAACTGAAAATAAACCGGTAACCGTCTCGTTTCTATTGCGTATTTTGTTTTGCAAGCAGATTCAAACGAAACCCGACATGTTTTCTTCTGAACACCATCACATCTGGGACGAACATCAGTGGGAATCTCACATCAACGAGATGACCAGGCGCCACGAACACCTGCGCGAACTGATCGAATCCGGTCCCGGCGATCATCCGCGCTGGCTGACTCATATCAGGGATTTCCCGACCAAACTGGATGCCGTCGATGCATTTATCGAGGAGGAGCTGCTGCTGGAAGAGTCCTATTTCCCAATGGATGATGAGACCGAGGTGGACGATGACATGGATGATCCCCTCTTTATGGATGATGAGCAGCTGGATGAGTGGGATCCCGAAGAGGACGGCGACATCCACGAGGAACCGGAAGAGGGGGATGATGCGATCGGCGATGAGGACGAGCATCTGGAAAGTATCTTCGAGGATATTTTTGAAGAGGAGTCACAGAATGAGACCCCCTATGATTATGCATCGCTGGAAAACATCGCCATTTATACCGATGCGCGGGACCTCGCGGCCGACCTGCTCGTCTTCAACGACAGCAAGCCGCACTACATGGGCCATCCCGGATTTATCCACCTGGTGTCCGAGGTCCTTCTGATCAGCACGAAGCTCGCTGCCGCGTACTCCATGGGATTTGACGTGGAAGTGCTCGGTGCCAATATCGCCTATTGCAAAAAAGCGCTGGAAAGGGCAAACCTGACACTTATGCACCTTCAAAGCCTGCGTGAAAGCCCGCTGAACCGGGCCGACTACTTTGAGTTGCATCGCCGTCTGTTCGAATTGCGAAACAACATTGCTGTTCACGTCCAGGAGACCCGAGGCTTTTTCCAGAGCCAGCTTTGATCCCCGAGCGGGCGCTGCTTTTCTTTCTGCCTTTCTCCTTTTTGTTGCTTGCACTGCAAAAATGTGCTTTTATCATCGGAAAAGCGTAAGGAATCCGGCCTGGGATACTCTGATTAGCATACCAAAGCCAAACGCGATTTCTATACGACGATTCCGGTATGTCTGGACCCAAAAGGATTCCGTTCCACCCCGGAGGATACCCTCTGCTCCGCATTGCCCTGATCTATGCCGCTGGCATTGCCGTTGGACGTGCGCTGGCACCTGACCCGCCCCGGGTCACACTGTACGTGGCGGAAGCCGGAAAAAGCATCCTTCACCGGGATGCCGGGAACATGCCGGTCTGGTCCCTGGCATCATGGGACATCCCCGCCGACCTGCAGGTTGTGACGGGCGGTTTTCTGTCCGCTCTCACCCTGGGCGTGCTGTTTTGCATATTCATACCGCTGCTTTCCAGTCGCCTTCCAGCACTTCACACCCTTCGTTTTCTGGGCATCCCCCTGGTATATCTCGCCTGCATTACGGGTTTCGGCGTGATGCAGTCTTACCGTTTCCACGCCCCGCAAACACCGGCCGCTTTCGGCATACAGGAAATGCAATCCGCGCAGTGGCTGCAATCCGATCAGAAGCCGCAATCTGACCAGAGGCTGCAATCCGATCAGAAGCTGCATTCTGACCGGAAGCTGCATTCCGCTCAGAAACTTCAACCCACGCTCCATGAGCAAAACAGTGCTTCCGTTCCGATCAGACGATATCTGCCGCTGGCCTCGGAAGAGCTGCTGCTGCAGCATTTCGATCCGGACATGATGGTGTTCTGCGGGATGGTGCTTGCCGATCGCGCCACACGTTCCGGCAACCGCATGATGACCGTATCTGTCGATTCCGTACTCATTGATGGACTTCCGACGTGGAGACGACCATTCCTGACCGAGATCCTGGTCCGGTCCGATTCGTTGCAGGGCGCAGCCGGTTACCGGCTGCATTTCAGCGGCGACCTTCAGCCGCTTCCCCGTCCGCGCAACCCCCATCAATTTGACTACGCGTCGTTTCTTTCGCGGCGCGATATCTACAGTCAGATATTTGTATCCGACATCCTGCTTCTGGATCCCGTAGGCGATCCTCCTTTCTGGATACGGCAACAGATCCGAATCCGCACCGCGCTGAACCGGCTGTTCTCCGATGAGAACTCCGGCCTGGCGCGGGCCATCATCCTCGGCGACCGGTCGGACCTGGACCCCGGGCTGCGCACCGGTTTTTCCAGGGCCGGACTGGCACACCTGATGGCCGTGTCCGGGATGCATGTCGGTTTTATCCTGATGCCCGTCTGGTTTGTACTCCCATGGTTCCGCAGAACACCGGCACTCCGGGCCGCCGGGCTTGCGCTTGGCGGATCCCTCCTGCTCTGTTATGCCGGCGTCACCGGCTTTTCCGTATCCGTCTCACGCGCCTCACTGATGGCTTTTTTCATGATGCTTGCCCGGCTGTTCCATAAACC
>SKUI01000144.1 GCA_007122185.1 Rhodothermia bacterium
AAGTCGAGGTCACTGTTCCGGCCGAATACATGGGCGATGTGATGAGCGACCTTGCACCGCGCCGCGGACAGGTTCAGGGAATGGACTCCGAAGGTACATTCCAGAAAGTCAAGGCATTGGTACCGTTGGCCGAGCTCTACCGCTACGCCACCCACCTGCGCTCCATGACCCAGGGAAGGGCCACCCATACCCGCAAATTCCATGGATACGGACCGGTTCCACATGACATCCAGGACCGTATCATGAAGGAAACGGCAGAGATGGAGGAGAACTCCTGACCTTGCCGCTTTGCCGGAAACCTGATTCCCCCGGATGAATGCCGCTCCCGTGAGGTCCGGCACATGATTATTTTCCGATCTCCGTTCCCGGTCATTCAGGCCGGGACGGAATCCGGTCCGCAATTCCGTTGCCGCCAGTGAACCGATCCGGCAGCTCAAACGGCCGTACGTCAGGAACCGGAGGCAGCCTGGGTTCGATCGGTTCTTCGGGACGTTCCGGGCGCAACCCGGGCTCCCAGACGAATCCATCGAGTTTCTTTTGCGAAATACCCTCATGTTCCTGGTGGAAGGTGCCGTCCACGTTTCGGCGGGCAATCACATCCTCCAGTTCTCCTTCTTCAAAAATCAGCCTGATGACATCGGCCGTCATTTCAATGGCCCCATCGGCTTTGCCATCCGAGTCCTTGACATAATAGAGCACATTTCCCCGGGGCCAGACCTGCATGTATGAGACGCTCCCGTCTTCGAACTGTATGAAAAGTGTATCCCCGGTTATCTGATTGAGCCGGTCGATAGTCGTATCACGCTGAACGGCAAAGGAGTTGGGATAGGAATCCAGGTAGCGCACAGAGTCCTCCTCAAGCTGGATCAGGATGTATGGTCCCGTCAGCTGCATCTCTTCGTACCAGAGCCTCGGATTACCCTCCAGAATGAACTGCTCTACGGCATCGTCATAGTGCGCGGTGTCCGACAGGCTGCTGTAGCTTTCCGTCCAGATGTGAACCTGATCGTAGGCCGAAAACGTGTTGATGGTATCTTTCTGCTGCACTTCCAGCCAGTCGGCCCAGAGAAACGTGGTGTCGCTCAGATCCTCGCTGATGCGGCGCATGCGGCTGCCACCCTCGACGCGCCGGTATCCGGTGGAGTCGGAAAGCACAAACCCGCCGGTCAGACGAGTGCGGTTTTCCTGATCATCGAGGAATACCCGGCCATGGAGCTCATAGTACTCATCGCCCCGGCGGGTGAACATGCTGTCAGCCTCGATGTATTGAAGCGAGTCGGCTACCTGCACGTTTCCCCGGAAAACCGCGCTGTCAAGGACATTGTAGTAGTAGCCGGAATCCGCGACGAGCACCCCGCGCTCATCCTCGAACCGTAGCCGTTCGGGAAACAGAGCAATCTCCGTTGCAAAACTGTAAAACACCTCTTCGCTGAAGAGCAGGGCCGTTTCAGACTGCATCACCACCCGGCCTTCAAAAAGCGCCACTTCCGATACCAGATCGTAGGTGGCCCGGTCAGACCAGATCTGATCCCGCTCTGATGTAATCTCAATGTTTCCCCAGGCCCGCAGCTCTTCCAGGTCCATGAAGTGCCAGGCACTGTCGCACAGAATAGTGAAATCATCGGTGCTCAGGGCTACATTTCCCGTCAGTTTGCGGACGCGGCCTTCCGGTGCCACCACACCCTCGAGCTCATCGGATTGCAGGATGCGGACCCGGTTCTGGGCGCCAGCCGTCCCGTCGGGACCCGCCGGCCAAAGCAGCAGCAATGCCGGCAGCAATAACACCAGCGCCGGCAATATCATCCGGATGCGCGCTGACATGATGTATAAGACAGAATCGGGGGGCATCATATGGCAGCTGTCCTGCATAATGTGTGGATGGAGTGCATCATCGGGCTGCTGCCCTGGAATATGTTTGTATGGAGTGCGTCATCGGGATCCCTGCCGTTCGGTCTGTTCCAGATCAAATTCACCTGTCACTTCCGTGAGGCGGTACGAGGAAAGGTCGTCGGTGCCGGTCAGGCCGTACCCGGTGATACTGTCTGCTTCTGTGACAATGATCACGAAATCCGGTGTGTAAATGCTGCGGTCACCCTGGGACCATTCCAGGTACTCCGTCCGCAGCCTCCGGCCGTCACGGGTCCATACGAGTACATCGTCCCTGAAATGAAACTCTGACTGATGTCCCAGATAACGCGCCGAACGGCTGGTCACCTCGGTTTCAATCGCGCCGGTTGAATCAAGTACCGCTACATACACCGAGTCACGCAGATCCGTTTCACTGCGGCCTTCCCGTGTGTAGGTAGCCGCGAAGGGTGAGTGTACGGAAACAATGCGCTGCCCGTCTTCAATCAGCTCCATTCGGATATTCCGGGATTCGGTGACCGACAGGAGGGAGTCGGCCATGGCGTCTCTGACCCGTTCACGATCATAATCCGACAGGTCCGTGCAGGCGGTGAAAAAAAACGACATCAGCAGTAAAACAAATGTCCTTATATCAATCGGTTTCAACTTCATGGGTTGTACATGGCCTCCGGATTGGCTGGATTGTAGACGGGATACTGGGCGGGATTCTGCATCAGATCGTGCCAAAAATGCGGTCGCCGGCATCACCGAGACCCGGAACGATAAACGCATCCTCATTGAGGCGTTCGTCGATGGCCGCAGTAATGATGGATATGTCGGGATGCGCTTCCTGTAGCCGCCGGATACCCTCGGGAGCCGAAATCAGGCACATGAACCGGATATTTTTGGCGCCCTTGCTCTTCAGGAACGAGATGGAATCGACGGCGCTTCCACCTGTTGCCAGCATCGGATCCACCAGCAATACGTGGTGCCGGTCAATATTGCGGGGAATTTTTGAGTAGTAGTCTATCGGCTGATGAGTCACTTCGTCGCGATACATGCCGAGGTGACCGACTTTGGCCTCGGGGATGAATTGCATGACCGCATCCACCAGGCCCAGCCCGGCACGCAGTATGGAGACCACGGCGATCTCGGTGTCAAGTTCAAACCCATCCGTTTTCTGGATGGGTGTTTCCACCGTGACCTTGCGAAGGGGAAGCCCCTTTAGCGAGTTGTACGCCAGGATGATGGCTATGCGCCCGAGCGCAGACCGGAAGACGGGGGGAGAGGTGTCCCTGTTGCGAAGTATGGTGAGATCACGGGCCACGACGGGATGATCCACCAGAGTTACATTTTTAAATTTTTTGCTCATATTACCTGGTTATGGTCCGGCAGGCATCCCCGGCCGGACCTTTCTGTTGAAAGCTCCGTTACTAACGTTTCCGCTGTGACTTTCTGCGTGCGACATCGGATAAATAGTACGGCGGCTGCCGGCTGTATCAGGTCGGGTAGGTATCAAAGTATTTTTTTGTTGCCTTGTAGACCACGCCTGACAATGCAAACAGTCCGATCAGGTTCGGGAAGGTCATCAGTCCAAGCATGATATCCCCGAAGGTCCATACCACACCAAGGGTCAGCACCGCCCCTATGAAGTGCATTGTGACATACATCATCCGGTAATAGAATATCGACCGGTCACCGAACAGGTAGTGGATGGACCGTTCGCCATAGTAGCTCCAGCTTATGGAGGTCGAAACGGCAAAAAGGAGTACCGAGAATGTCACGAGAAGGCCGCCACCCGGAAATAGCGGCGAAAGGCCCACTTCAAAAGCGGCGGCCGTCAGCGGCGCTCCGTTCTGGATGACACCGGTATTAAGGTGCGTGTACACGTTGTCATCGGCATCCCTTGCAAGCGCCTCTCCGTCAAAGATGGTGATCGAGCCGTTGAAAAGCGCAATGCGTGTATGATCCGCATAGATGGTATCCACGTCCACGCCATAGTAGCGGAAGAAGCCGTCTGCAGGTATTCCGTCCTCGATGGTGATCACAACGGGTGTTTCATCCACTGAAACCATGTTGCGCGTAACTTCGCGGTCACCGGCAACGTAGGTTACCTCCGGATGATTCAGATCCAGGTTGGCCGGGTGGTGAGATTCCCACGAACCGGTTGTGATGATGACCAGACCGGTCATGGTGCAAATTACAATGGTATCGACAAATGGCCCCAGCAGGGCAACCACGCCCACCTGGACCGGCTCGTTTGTCTTGGCTGCAGCCATGGCGATGGGAGCGGATCCCTGTCCGGCTTCGTTGGAAAACAGACCGCGCCGGATCCCCCAGACGAAGGTCATCATGAATGCCCCGGAGCCGATGCCAAAAGCACCGGCCTGCGGGTTGAAGGCCGATGTAAAGATCAGGGCAAGGGAAGGAATGATTTCGGTGTGATGCAGCATCAGGACCACGATGGCGCCGGCAATATACAATACGGCCATGAATGGCACCAGACGGGCCGCCACAAGTCCGATGCGCTTGATGCCCCCGATGATGACCAGTCCTACCACTGTAGCCGTTACCAGACCCGTCACTACTTTCGGAATACCGAAAGAGCTCAGCATGGTATCGGCGACGGTGTTTGCCTGAACACCATTACCCGTAAGGAAAGAGCAGATTACGGCAAAAGTGGCAAATGCTACAGCCAGCCATTTCCATTTTTTGCCGAGACCCCGTTCGATGTAGTACATCGGTCCGCCGGAAACCGATCCATCTTCGTTGGTCCTGCGGTAAATGGTGCTCAGTGTGCACTCTGAATACTTGACAGCCATGCCAAATACAGCCGTCACCCACATCCAGAAGAGAGCCCCGGGTCCGCCGAAGTGGATGGCAAGGGCCACTCCTGCAATGTTCCCGATACCCACCGTTGCCGACAGTACGGTGCTCAGCGCCTGGAAATGGCTGACATCACCCAGAATGTTGGCATCGGCATAGCGACCGGAAAGTACCTTCAGTCCGTGCCCGAATTTGCGAATTTGAATGAAGCCAAGACGCAGTGTAATGAAAAGCCCGAAACTCAGCAGCGCAATGACCATCACCGGCATGATTTCAGGTGTGTTCCAGACCAGATCCTCCAGGGTGTAGATAATCTTCTCGAATAATTCCATAATGCTCTATTTTATTGGAATGTAGTTGATTGCGGGGATGATTCGAGCCCTCGTATACTCCTCCTTGCTGTGGGCATGGCTACAGGACACATACCACGAAAATGATAGTGTTTTTTTGTCTCACTTGAAAAAAGAATGGGATTGCCGACCAATTTTTTTTAAGTTTTTTACAAATGACGGGAACCCTCAGCCCTTTTTTTTGTTTGGAGTATTCATAAATGCAGTTTCAGTAACAACATGAGCAGTAATCTTTTCCACCAAAAATCCAGAAAAAATGACCAAGGCAGACATCGTAGAAATAATCTCGTCCAATACCGGTATAACAAAAATTGAAACGGAAGCCGTAGTCAACGGGTTTCTGCAAACCGTGATTGAATCGATGAAAAAGGGCGAGAACATTGAACTCCGGGGTTTCGGAAGCTTCAAAGTGGTAAAGCGAGCCCGGCGCATTGCGCGCAATCCCAAAACGAACGAGGAGGTTACTGTTCCCGAACAGTACGTTCCCGTACTTAAAGTTTCAAAAGATTTCAAACAGGCCGTCAATGGTTCCCTGAACTCCTGACCGTCCTGCGGCGTATCCATCAGGATACATGACACTGTTTTTTTTCGTACCTTTCTTGAGATATCCGGATCCATCGGCATTGGTTTCCGGATATTCTTTTTTCCCGCATCTGATCCATTTGCATATCTAATCCATTTGCATGTTCAATCGAGTCTTTCTGGCTGTTGTGAGCCTGCTGACCATCTCGGCCCTTGTACTCGTGATCTATTTGGATAGCATGGAGTCTGCCGGACCTTACAAATCCGCGCAAAACGCCGCTCCTGACCGGACGGTCAACGATGTTCCTTCAGGCATGACCGAAGCACCTGCTTCTTTGCAACCCGAAGAAAGAGACCGCATTGCCTACGTCACATCTGTCCTGGATACCCTTGCACTGCAACGGGCACGTTTGCCGTACTACGGTGAGCTGATCCGGATTTATTCCGGTGCCGGTCACTACCGTGATGCCGCTCGCTGGGGTGCCCGGCGTGCCCGTGTGACCGGTGCACACGCCGATTATCTGCATGCTGCCGAACTCCATATGGCCGCGGCCCGGCAGAAAAATGAGAAAGAACGCATAAAAGAGGAGGCAAAAAAGGCGGAAGAGATGTATATTCGTGCTCTTAAGCTCAAGCCGGATGATCCGGATGTGTTGACGGATCTTGCCGTGGTGTACATGAGCCTGTTGCAGCCGGATGCTTCATACTCCATGCTGGAACAGGCGCTCAGGGTTGATCCCGATCATGTACGCGCCAGCTTCAACATGGGTGTTCTTATGCATCAATTGGGAAATATCAGCGAAAGTATTCCGTTTTTTGAACGTTCGCTGATGCTCTCAGAAGACCCGGAATGGGAAGCTGTTGTACAGGGATACCTGGATCGGCATCATCACGAACTTTATCACTAATAAGAACCATTAAAATCAGAACGTATGCCCAGCGGAAAAAAACGCAAGCGCGCAAAAAT
>SKUI01000095.1 GCA_007122185.1 Rhodothermia bacterium
CGCGTGTGGTGCTGGAGGAGTATCCGGATTTCAATATTGTGGGCGAGGCGTGGATGCCCAACGTGGCCACGACGGCATGGTGGCAGTACGATTTCCCGACGCAGAGCGGCTACAACTCCTATCTGCCGAGCGTGACCGACTTTCCGCTGTACAATGCCATCGTCTCGGGTCTGAATGAGGATCCGGGATGGGATACCGGCATGTTCCGCATCTATCTGACGCTGGGGCAGGATTTCCTCTATACCGATCCGTTCCTGAATGTGATTTTTGTGGACAACCACGACCTGGACCGGTTCTTTTCGAGCATCGGCGAGGATTATGACAAGTTCCGGCTGGGGATGGCTCTGATCTATACCACACGCGGCATTCCGCAGATCTATTACGGTACCGAGATCCTGAAAACGGGCGCGGGTCCGGATGGACTGAAGCGCAAGGATTTCCCCGGCGGCTGGCCGGAGGATCCGATCAATGCCTTCACCGAAGAGGGCCGCCGTGAGCTGGGCGAGCAGCGCGGGCGTCCGATTGCGGAGGCGTTCGATTTTGTGCGGAACCTCACGTGGTGGCGCCAGGACAAGCCCGTGATCCACTACGGGAACCTGACCCATTTTGTGCCAGAGGAAAACACCTATGTCTATTTCCGGCACGATGACGAAGAGACCGTGATGGTGGTCCTGAACGGTTCGCAGGATGCGCACGTCCTGGAACTGGAGCGTTTTGAAGAGCTGCTCGGCGGATACCGTTACGGCCGGGATGTCATTACCGGTACGCGGCACACTTTAGGTGAAACGCTGGAAGTGCCGGGTATGACTCCGATGATCCTGGAGCTGGTCGGGAGGCTGTAGCTGCAGAGGGTTCGATTGCTAAAACAATAACTTACCTTTTGTGCAGATTCGTTGGAAAAGTCCGGGTTCACAAATTTGGCGGCCGGAGAACGTCCACTTCTATCTCAAGCACAGACATGCTGCCGAACAGGCCGATTCCTCCATCGATATTGTATATGATGTTCTGGATTTCGCCTGGTGGCAGGGTGCCGGGACCTCCTCCCGTTTGCGTTGATTGGGACCTGTAAAAATCGTAGGTGTTGTCATCGATAGAAAATGTTGAGATGATATTCCTTCCGTAAAAAGCGATTCCAATCCATGGCATGCGCAGAGTGAGTGTTCCGTCGGGGTTCACATCGAAATTCTTCTCGTTCACGATGTTGGTGCGAATCCGGGTCAGCTCGTTAATGTCATCCATAGCATCTCTCCAAAAGGGCGTGAGATTCTCCTCAAGGGGATCAAGTGCCTCGGTGGAATAAATGAAATAATTTTGCCTGTTGTTTGAGCGGTTGCGGGTAATCCGGAATTCCAGCTGTTCACTGCTTTGGTAATAGGATTTATCGCGGATGACCTCTCTGACTGAAAAAGTGTCAGGCACGCTGGTCTCGGCGGTGATGCGGTGGTTGTTGTCGCGAGTGAGAGTGATTTCCAGCCGGTAGGTGCGACGCGGCAGTACAAGTTCCTTCTGAGCGTGCAGTTCCGGTTTGTAGATTCCTCGATTTGTCTGAAAGTACCGGAACGTTCTTTCGTGGTTGCCGTGCTCATCATATTGATGGATGTGGATGTTGGCTGCTTCCACAGCCCGCTCGTCAAAATAATAGGTCTCGTCGAAAGGTGCCGTGGTCGACAGCCGGACTTCCGGCATGGGCTCGCTGGCTATGAAGTAGCTGGCGACGACATACTGCTCCACGTAGTCGTCCTGGCCGTACAAGTCACATCCGGCAGGTAGCATTAAGGCGAAAACAGAGATAATAAAGATTCGGCATCGATTCATGGGTGCGGGAAATGCGATGTTATTATTTTGTAATTCATTGACTATCAAAAGTTTATGGTGTAGCTGACAGCAGGAATGATTGGCAGCATGCTTGCCGTTTCGCGTTTGACCGGATTTTCATCAAAGTCATATAAATAAAACCAGATATTACGACGGGAATAGACATTGATAACCTGGAACTGCCATTCTGCGTCCGCGACTCCGAAGAAAGTACCTAGTCGTGTAAAGCCGATATCCAGCCTGTGATAGGCCGGCAGTCGCGAGGCGTTCACACGACCGACGATGATGGCATCGATCGTTGAGCCGTCGAACGGATTGTTGTCAAATGCAGTGCGACCGAGTGGCCTGGTGTAGGCCTGACCCGTTGCATAGCTGAACACGCCCGAGGCAGTCCAACGACGGGAAAGCCGGTAATTGGCTACAATATTCGCGTCATGGATTCTGTCGTATTTTGGAGGATAGAATCGGTCTTCGTTAAAAGTATAAAACTTCCTGCGCGTCAGTCCCCAGGTGTAGCCGATGAAACCGTAGAGGCGTCCGCGTGTTTTCTCAAGGAACATCTCAAAACCGGCAGCATACCCTTCACCGAAACGGAACAGGTCAGGGTAGTCCAGGCCGGCGGGATCAGGCAGAAAGGGATCAAACTCAAACAGGTCACGCATCGTGCGGTGGTAAAGTTCGAATTCGAAATTGTAACCGGGCAGGCTGGAGTTCTTGATTCCGAGTACAAATTGATCGCCGTAAGCGGGAGGGACCCCCTCATCGGTGAAGAGCCAGATATCAAATGCGGAAATGGCCTCGTTGGTAAGCAGTGTCAGGAACTGGTGGTACCGTCCGAATGCAGCCTGAAGCCGGGTGGCTTCGGTAAGACGGTAGTCAACGCTCAGTCGGGGATCAAGGCGCAAATAACTGCCGTTGGCATAATAATTGGTACGCAGACCGGCGTTGATTTTCCACCGGTTTCCCGGACGCCAGATGTTCTGTACATAAGCCGACGCATAATCGGAAACAATTTTTTCATCCATGGTGATGCTGCCGTCAAAATAATCCTGCAGGCGGAAGATCTTGCGACCACCCCAGAAGCCGGCCAGCAGCTCGAAATCTTGTGAAGGAAGCCACTCGATATCCGCCTTGGCCGAGAAATCGTAAATCCGGTTTTGGCGCTCAAACTCGGTTCCGCCAAACTCAAAAAGCGGATCACTGAAATATTCCGATCCGGTGAGGGTGATATTGGTAAAAATCCGGCGTGAGAGCAGGTGGGTCCAGTCGGCACTCAGTGTCCTGTTGCCATAGTAAAGATTGAGCTGGCTGTCATCTCCAAACGGAAAACGAACATCATCGGTACCGGTATAGGCGGCAATGCTCAGCCGGTTGTTCTCCCAGCGATCGTAGTTGATTTTGGCGTTGATGTCATAGAAGTAGAAGGCATCCGGAACGTTGTCAACGGTAGTTCGAAGGACGGCGAGCAGCGGTTCGAGGGTGGATCGGCGCACGGCCAGCATGTACGATCCACCCGGATAGGGGCCTTCGATCATGGCCCGCGAAGAAAGCATGCCCAGGCTGACGGTGCCTGCGGTGCGGTTGCGGTTGCCGTCCTTGTTGTAGACATCCAGCACCGATCCGAGCCGGCCGCCGTATGCGGCGGGATAGGCGCCCTTGAAGAGCTGCACGTCCTTGATGGCGTCGGGGTTGAAGGTGGAGAAGAAACCGAAGAAGTGGGAGGGGTTGTAGACGGTGGTGCGGTCGAGCAGGATGAGCGTCTGGTCGGGTCCGCCGCCGCGGATGTAGAGTCCGCTTGAGAAATCGGACGCCGCCTTGACGCCGGGAAGCAGCTGGACGGCCCGGAACACGTCGGCCTGCAGCACGGATGGCACGCTTTTGATGAGTTCGGTGGATACGGATGCGCTGCCGATGTTCTGGCGTTCCTCGAGCTCGCGTTTGGAGGTGATGACCAGCTCGTCCATGGTGAACCCGGCCGGATTGAGCTCGGCATCCAGGCGCAGATTGTCGCCTTCGTTCAGGAAGATGTCGATCCGCTTGTCGTCGTAGCCCAGGTAGGAGATGCGGAGGGTGTAGGCGCCGGCGGGAATGTTGTTGATCACGTAATAGCCCGAGTGGTTGGTGGTGCTGCCACGGCCGGTGCCATCCAGCAGGATATTGGCGCCCAGCAGGGTCTCGCCCGTTTCGGCATCGCGCAGGAAACCGTTGACCGAAGCGCGCGATTGCAACTCTTCCTCCGGCAGGGGGGCATTTGTACCGCCCGGACGGCTGCCTGATGCATGGACCTCTGTTTCCATCGCAAATACGAGGAGGAGCAGTGCAAGGAGCACCGGGACAGCATGTGATTTCGCAGGGTTCATGAAGTCATCAACAACGGGCGGAGGCAGAAGGTTTGAGGGAGATGCATCGGGCAACGGACGTGTTTTACGGGAAAAAGCACACACCGGTTGCAATAATAGTCAACTCGTGAAAAACGTTTCCTTCGCCGTTGGTGTTGTCCACAATATCCTCGTGGAGGTAGTCTTTGGGTGAGGACAAACTGAAGTTACAAAAATGCCACAAAAATACCTCAAGCACGTCACAAGAATGACACAAGCACGTTGTCCGCATAAGGCGATTTTTTCGTACATTGCAGGCTAATCACAAGATGCAACACAGCCATGAAAACACGCAATCTGATACTTTTATTCTGGATGATCGCCCTTATGCTGCCGGGATTGCCGGCCGTCTGGTCACAAACGGCACAGGCCTCCGAAAAGGTCTACGTCATCCGCGTTGAAGGCCTCATCGACAACGGCCTCAACATGTACATCGACCGCGGGGTATCAGCGGCCGAAGGGGACGAGGACGCTGTCGGGGTGATCCTGCATATGGATACGTTCGGCGGTCTGGTGGATGCGGCCGACAAAATCCGCAAGCGCCTGCTGGCGGCCAATCTGCCGGTGGTGACCTTCATCGATGCCAACGCGGCATCGGCCGGTGCGCTCATCTCCTTTGCCACCGACAATATTTTCATGGCGCCGGGCGGCTCCATCGGGGCGGCCACGGTGGTGGATGGAGGCGGCGAGAAGGCCGACGAGAAGATCCAGAGCTACATGCGCGGACTGATGCGCTCCACGGCGGAGGCCAAGGGATACGACCCGCGCATTGCCGAGGCCATGGTCGACGAGCGCATTGAGATCGAGGATATCATTGACGAAGGGGTGCTGCTGACCCTGAGCGCCTCGGAAGCGCTGGAATTGGGTGTATCCAGCGGCACAGTCCGCTCCCTGCGCGAGGTGGCCGTGGAAATGGGCTGGGAGGATGCCGAGCTGTTCAATGTGCAGGAACTGTGGCAGGAGTCGGTCATCAGGTTCTTCGCCTCGCCGATCCTGCAGAGCCTGCTGCTGCTCATGATGCTGGGTGGACTCTATTTCGAGTTGCAGTCGCCGGGCGTGGGTTTCGCCGGTGGCATTGCACTGCTCGGTGCGCTGCTGTTCTTCCTGCCGCTCTATATCATGGGGCTGGCACAGTCCTGGGAGATCCTCATCGTAATCATCGGGGTCGGGTTGATCATTGTGGAAATTTTTGTGCTGCCCGGCATCGGCATTGCGGGCGTTGCCGGGGTAATCCTGCTGATCTTCGGACTCTTTGCCTCCCTGGTCGGCAATGTCGGTTTCAACTTCCCCCGTCTGGAAGACATGCGCGCCGAACTCTGGACCATCACCATCACGCTGCTGCTGACTATCGCATTTGTCGCTTCCACCCTCCGGTATGTGATGAAGACGCCGGTGTTCGGACGGCTGGTGCTGACCAGGTCCACCGACCGGGCATCCGGTTACACCTCCTATGACGACCGGTCAGAATTGCTGGATCAGGAGGGCGTGGCATTGACCTCACTGCGTCTCTCCGGCACGGTACGCATCGGCGACCGCCGGGTGGATGCGATCTCAGACGGAGATTACATCGACAAGGGCGACAGGGTCAAGGTGGTGGCGGTGCACTCCGGACAAGTATACGTTTCCCGTATAAGTGATTACTAGTGCACCAAAGTGTTTATCTGTATTTGCGGATGGATGGCGCAGAACCCGGTTATGGAAGTGCACCGACTCTGTATTATGATGTGTTTCAAGCTTTGATCAAAGTGCGTTTGTTTCGCTTATTAATACGCTTCCGGTTGGAAACAACGCTTGTCCTGTTTATCTTTCGCTGGAAATTTCTTACCAACCAATCACAACCGATATGAATCTGTTCTTCTTACTGCAGACCGCTGCCACCCCGGATACCATCTTTCTTCTGGGCACCATTGCAGCGATCATCCTGCTGCTCTTTGTTTTCTTCTATTTTGTGCCGATCGGACTCTGGATCACGGCGCTGTTCTCCGGTGTTCGCATCGGCATTTTCAGTGACCTGGTGGCGATGCGCCTTCGCAAGGTGCCTCCCGGGCCGATTGTAAAGGCAGCCATTACGGCGACCAAAGCCGGATTGAAGGATGTGGAGATTGGCATGCTTGAAGCGCATTATCTTGCTGGCGGAAACGTCCAGCGTGTGGTAAATGCTCTGATTTCGGCGGACAAAGCCAACATAGCGCTCGGATTTGAGCGGGCAGCCGCAATTGATCTGGCAGGACGTGATGTATTTGAAGCGGTGCAGATCTCCGTTAACCCGAAGGTAATCAACACGCCGGTAATCACCGCGC
>SKUI01000017.1 GCA_007122185.1 Rhodothermia bacterium
CTGTGCCAGGGTTTCCCAGACCACGTCATCGGCGTCGGGGGGACGCCGGCCATCTACCATGTGCACCAGCAGGTCGGCGTCGTTGCGCAGGCGCAGGACCTTATCCATCATTTTTTTCTGGAGCAGATAGGCCGGCTGGATGATGCCCGGGGTGTCCAGGAACACGATCTGGCAGGTATCGTCGGAATAGAAACCGGGGATCCGGTGGCGGGTGGTCTGCGCTTTGTGGGTTATGATGGACAGTTTCTGTCCGAGCAGCCGGTTGAAAAGGGTCGACTTTCCGGCGTTCGGCCTGCCGATGATCCCGACAAATCCGGAACGGTGCACTTCGCCTGTCTTGGTCTCTTCAGACATGATTTGGAGGGTTTGAAATCAGCCGGCGATGATATCCGCCATTCGGCGGACCGTGTTTTCAAGTCCGTTGAACAGGGCATCGGCAATCAGGGCGTGCCCGATGCTGATATCCGCAAGGTGGGGCACATGATCCAGAAACGGCTGGATATTGTCAAAATTGAGACCATGTCCGGCATTTACTTTCATGCCAAGCTCATGAGCCTGGATAGCGGCTTTCCGGAGCCGGTCCAGCTCAACCCGGCGACGTTCGTCGGTCTCGGCAATGGCATAGGTGCCCGTATGCAGTTCCACGGCCTCGGCCTCCAGCTCGGCGGCTATGGCGATGTCCTCTTCATTGGGATCTATGAAGAGGCTGATGTCGATGCCGGCTTTTTTGAATGGCGGGAACACCCGCTTGCGGAAATCTTCCCGCACCTTTTTCATGTCGAGCCCGCCTTCGGTCGTCAGCTCCTCACGGCTTTCAGGCACCAGCGTGACCAGGTCTGCTTTGGTGGCGATGCAGATTTTCATCATTTCCTCGGTGGCGGCCATTTCAAAATCGAAGAGGCCTTTCACGACCCTATTAAGCCGGTGGACATCGTCATCGCGGATGTGGCGGCGGTCCTCACGCAGATGGAACACGATACCGGCGGCCCCGGCCTTTTCAGCCACAATGGCGGCCTCGACCGGATCGGGAACGGTCTCTCCACGGGCGTTCCTGAGGGTTGCTACGTGATCTATGTTAACTAACAGAGTTCTCATTCTCAGTCTAATGAAGGTGAAAACTGGGTAAATATGACTATTTCAGATAATATCTGTAATTTACGAACTTGTCCACAATAGTGTAGCAGACTCTATGAAAGTAACAGAACATTACGACAAGGCCAAAGACCCGCTCATATCCTTCGAAGTCATTCCCCCGAAACGGGGCGGATCGGTTTCAAAGGTTTTTGAGACGCTGGATGGATTGCGCAAGTACCATCCCCCCTTCATCGATGTGACCTCCCACGCCGCCGAAGCCTATTACGAGGAGCTGGCAGACGGAGCGGTGAAACGGCACATTCGCCGGAAACGTCCGGGTACCATCGGACTGTGTGCCGCCATCAAGCACCGCTACAACGTAGACCCGGTGCCGCACCTGATCTGCAAGGGGTTCACAAAGGAGGAAACCGAGGATGCTCTCATAGAGCTGAATTACCTTGGAATTGATAACGTGCTGGCCATCCGCGGCGACGATCACGGATATCAGAAACCTGTCAGGAAAGACCGCGGGATCAACGAATTCGCGGTGGACCTGGTTCGCCAGATCAAACGCATGAACAGCGGGGTCTACCTGGAAGAGCTGATGGATGCACAGCAGACGGACTTCTGCATTGGCGTGGGCGGGTATCCCGAAAAACACATCCAGGCTCCCAACCTGTCGTTCGACATTGCCCGCCTCAAGGAAAAAGTGGATGCCGGCGCCGATTACATCGTCACGCAGATGTTTTTTGACAACGAGTCTTTTTTCAGGTTCGTGGAAATGTGCCGTGATGCGGACATCCTGGTACCGATAGTGCCCGGACTCAAAATCCTTACCGCGCCGCGGCATCTCACATCGCTGCCCCAGTTTTTTCACCTGAGCATCCCCGAAGCCCTTACAGCGGAGGTCAGCGCCAAACCGGAACACGCGCTGGACATCGGCGTGGAGTGGGCTGTAAAACAGTGCCGCGAGTTGCTTGATTATGGTGTCCCCGGTCTGCATTTTTATGTAATGGGAAATCCGGATCCGGCTATCCGGGTAATCGACCAGCTTGATGTCATACCCGCGACATCGTTGTGACCTTTCGGAAATCCATCCAAAATTACAATTTTTGAAGCATTGCACCCCCGGTCCATTCCTCATTGGCTGCTGCTGTTCCTGCTGTTTGGAGGATTCCTGGCAGCATCCTGCAGTCCCGCCCGTCAGACGGCCCATCCCGAAGCCCGGCTCATCCAGGAATTCCGGAAGTGGGAAGGAACGCCTTACCGGCTGGGCGGCGGATCGCGTCGCGGGGTTGACTGCTCCTTTTTCGTTCAGATCATCATGAGGGATGCCTACGGGATCGAAATCCCCCGCACAACAAGGGAACAGATGCAGTTCGGCCGGCAGGTACGACCGGGATCGGCCCGTCTCGGCGACCTGGTCTTTTTTCAGACCGGGCGTACTACCTATCACGTCGGTATTTTGATGCGGGACGATTTTTTCATGCACGCCTCCACCACCCGAGGTGTCACGATCGACCGGCTGCGCGAGCCCTACTGGCAGCAGCGCATGATCCAGGTACGGCGTGTGGCGGGATCTGGCTGAGCCGGTTTTTGTCATAAAAAACCTGATTATTAAGAAGTAATAATCAAAAACAGCCTGTTTTTACCATTTATTGAAATTTTATAATTTGGAAGGACGCCTTTCCGATGATAATTTCAGTTTTACAGCATTTCGCGGACGGACTTTCCGATTACTCAATTATATTACAAAACACATCCGAACGTATCCGATGATCGATATCCTTTGTGTCGAAAACGATTTCATAGCCTCGTATGTGCTGGAGAAGCAGATCGAGCGCCTGGGATATCGGTTGATAGGCAAGGTCGGGACGGGAGAGGCAGCTATTGAACAGGCCATGGAGCTCAAGCCCGACCTGGTGCTCATGGATATCAATCTGGACGGAAAAATGGACGGGCTGGAAGCAGCACAATGCCTTACCACGGATTTCAAGATACCGGTCGTCTTCATTACGGCGCGCCAGGATGCCGACATCCGGCGCAAAGCCATGCTTATCGAACCTGTCGCCTACCTCAACAAACCGGTTCAGTTGAAAGCGCTGCGCAACGCGGTTGAAACCATCTATCCGAATGTCAAAATGAAACGCATTCTGCTGGTGGAGGACGACTACATCATTTCCATGCTTCTGGAAAAGCAGATCCGCCGGATGGGCTACGAGATTGCAGGCAAAGCGGAGAGCGGAGAAAAGGCCATCGACCTGACAAGGGAAGAGAAGCCGGATCTTGTCCTGATGGATATCGAACTCAAGGGTGACATAGACGGGATTGAAACGGTCAGGCGAATCCGAGAATTCTCCATCGTTCCTGTCATCTATCTGACGGGCAATGCCAACGAAAAAACGCGCATGGAAGCAGAGGAAACCAGTCCGGATGGATTTCTCGTCAAGCCGGTTGACATGGACGTGCTCAAGCAGCAGATCCGTGATATCGTCGAAAAGAACACGGTCACATAACAGAATACCTGCGTGAGACCCGTCACATTACAGCACACCTGCGTGAGACCCGTCACAATGCCTCCTGAGTCGGGCAAGCAGGATCTTCATCCGGTTCACATCAGCCCGTGGAGCATACGTGCCGCCACAAATAAAAGCAGCACCGAGAACGCAATTTCCAGGGTTCGCAGCCGGACCACGCTCAGAAGCCACACACCTCGCCTGGCCGAGTAGAAACTTCCGATGACGAGAGGGATCGCCACTCCGAAATCGACATACCCGAGATGCAGGCCGGAATAACCGGATGTGAGCGGCCCCATGAAAGCCAGCTGCATCCACCCTGAAAGGGTGATCATCACAATGGCCAGGGAAGATATGCTTACAACCTTGCGGAACCCGAACGAGAGCAGGATGGTCATGGCCGGCACCATGATGAGTCCACCCCCGACACCGGCCAGCGGGGCCATGACACCTGATGCCAGGCCTATAAGGACAGACTGGTACCAGCGCATAACTGTCACTTCGCCGGGAGTATCCTGCTGTTGTGTTTTTCTTTTGCGCAGGAAGTGGTATACGGAGTAGAAAAGGATGATCGAGAAGAAAATGACAAACTCCCGCTCACTGTAGTGCGGCGAGGTTGCGACAATCCGTCCGATGAAGGTGCCGGCCACCCCGAACAGTCCGGTCATGACACCTTCCCTGACAAAGCTGTTCCCCATCTGGAAATGCTTGAAGCTGCTGCTCAGCGAAGCCGTAAAATTGCAGAGCAGACTGGTCCCCACGGTCCAGAGCACCGGATCCTGTACTCCGGCCGACTGAAACAGGAACAGCAGCACCGGGACGAACAGGATGCCGCCCCCCAACCCGAAGAGACCTGCTATCAGCCCCCCGAGCAGTCCGACGATAAGCAGTATGAGAAAAACCACGATCATTGGCAGAAAATATACCTGTAAGCGGATTGCTTTGAAAATCTGTTTTAAATGGTTTGTATCTTTGGCGGGGTATGTTGACATGCAACCGCAACCCGTTTTCGCACCCTTTTTCCTGTTTTCACTCACGTTATGGCCCTTCCCGAATTTGCCCTGGCAAAACTGGAATTTGAAAAAATCAGGGAAGTCCTGGCCGGATATCTCTCCACTCCCACCGGCGAGGTGCTTTTGGAAGAGCTGCATCCATCCGGAACCCGGGAGGAGGTGGTCCGCCGGCTGGATGAGGCAGACGGGATGATGCGCCTGCTGTCCTCTTCGGAGGTCCCGCCGCTGCAGACCCTGCACGATGTCTCCGATGCACTGGTGAAAGCACGGGTGGAGCGTTTTGTGCTGGACGGAAGAAATCTTGCCCATATTGGCATGTGGGCCGTTTCGGCGCGGTTGCTGCGCAGTTTCTTTTCACGGCATCAGGAGACGGTGCCGCGGCTCTGGCGCATTGCCGGGGGGCTGATCCCGGACAAGGAGCTGGAGACCAGGATCACGAAAGTGGTGGACGAAAAGGGCGATATCCAGCCGAATGCCAGTCCGGAACTGTCGCGCATCAGCCGGAAGCTGATTTCGCAGCGGCAGGCGGCGCGGACCATCCTGCAGCGCATCCTCAAACAGAGCCGTGAAGCGGGCATGACCAGCGAGGAGGAAGCCACATTGCGGAGCGGGCGCCTCGTCATACCGGTCAGGGTGGAACATAAGCGCAAAATAAAGGGATTGATCCATGATACGTCGGCTACGGGACAAACGGTCTACATGGAGCCGGTTGAAGTATTCGAGAAAAACAACGAAGTCAGGGAGCTTGAGTCGGCATGGAACCGGGAGGTGGAGCGGCTGCTCAGGGAGCTGACAGCTGCCGTCGGTGAAAAGGCCGGCATTCTCACCCAGAATGCCTCGCGCATAGGCCGGCTGGATCTTGTCCACGCCTGCGCCCGGCTCGGGATGCGCTGGGAAGGAACCATTCCGGAAATAAGCGATGACGGATCCCTTGTGCTGAATAAGTGCCGCAATCCCCTGTTGCTCCTCAAGCATTCAAGACTGGCGGATGGCAGGCGCCTTGTGGTTCCGCTGGACCTCGAGATGGACCCTGAGGAGCAGGGCATCATCATCACGGGTCCGAACGCAGGCGGCAAATCGGTCACCCTGAAGACGCTCGGCCTTGCGGTGATACTGGCCCAGTGCGGTATCCCGCTTCCCGCGCAGGAGGGCGCACGGCTCCCGGTGCTCCGCGGCCTCTATGTGGATATGGGTGACGAGCAGTCGATAGACCAGGATCTCAGCACGTTTTCTTCCAGGCTTACGTGGATGAAGCAGGTGCTGCATTCCGCCGTATCCGGGAGCTGGATACTGATCGATGAAGCCGGCAGCGGTACGGACCCCGATGAAGGTACGGCCCTCGTGCAGTCGTTTCTGGAAATCCTGTCCGACAAAGGGGTGCGCAGCATTGTCACCACGCACCATGGCGCACTCAAGGTTTTCGCTCACGAAACTTCGGGCTGGAGCAACGCATCCATGGAGTTTGACCAGCAGTCGCTCTCTCCGACATACCGGTTTCAAAAAGGGATCCCCGGCAGCAGTTACGCTTTCGAGATTGCGGACCGCCTGGAGCTGCCGTCCGAGCTGACGCGTCGCGCCCGTGAGTGGGTGGGATCCAGCAAGAACAGAATGGAGTCACTGATCATCAGCCTGGAGCAGGAGTCGCAGCGCCTGCAGCGCGAGAAAAGCGAGATCCGCCGCCAGCAGCGCGACTGGCAGGCTTCAAAAGATGAGCTTGACAAGCGCCTGTCGCGCATCCGGGAAGAACGTGACAGCATCCGGAGCAAGGCCATGGAGGAGGCGGCCGGACTGCTTCGCGACGCCAACCGGAAAATTGAGGAGGCGATCCGGGCGGCGGCCGAGCGCGACAAGGAGAAACTCAGGGAGAAGC
>SKUI01000074.1 GCA_007122185.1 Rhodothermia bacterium
ATCACTCGCTCAGATAGTTTGCCACTACGGCAAGCAGTTCCTGCTTCTTGTACGGCTTCGACATGTAGGCGGAAAAACCTTCCGAAAGGTAGTAGTCGGCATCGCCGCGCAGGGCATGAGCCGTCAGCGCTATCACCGGTACCGATTCCATCGCGGAATTCTTCCGGATGGTTTTAAGTGTCTTGACGCCGTCCATTCCTGGCCCCAGGCTGATGTCCAGCAATACCAGATCAAATGCACTTTTCTTAACTTCATCCAGTGCTTTTTCACCGGAATCGACGGAAACCACGTCATAGTGAGTCCCCAGATAGACTTTCGCCACTTCCGAACTGTCAAAATCATCCTCAACTACAAGAATGCGCGGTGTCTGACCGGTTAGCTTTACAGACGGCTGGTGCAGTTTCATTTCAGGCTGTTCGCGATTCGGTCCGTCAGATACCTTGAGCGGAATACGAAGTGAAAACGTGGATCCTTCCCCTTTTTTGCTCTGCACCGAGATGGATCCCCCTATGATCTTGGCCAGTTTCCTGCTGATGGTGAGCCCCAGGCCGGTTCCCTCATACTTGCGGGAATATCCGGAGCTCTCCTGCTGGAACTCATCGAAGACCCGGGGCAGGAATTCCGTGGATATGCCGATTCCTGTATCTCTCACGTGAACCAGGACCCACTCGTCGAGCAGATCCCTCTCGGTCGTCACCGACACTTCCACAAATCCCGCATCGGTATATTTGATGGCGTTGGACAGCAGATTGTACATGATCCGTCCGAACAATTGCCGGTCGATATCCACGTACAACTCCGCCATCTTGCATTTCACCTCCAGGCCAAGATCCTTGTGAGTGGCGGGACGGGCATGAAGATTGACATTGCGTTTGATCTCATCGATGATATTGGTCCGTTCCGGCTGCACCCTTACCTTGTCCGCCTCAAGCTTGACCAGATCCAGAACCGACTCGATCGTCTCCATCAATCTCTGTCCGCTGGCGGAAATCCGCGCAGCCATATCACGGCTTTCCCCTTCCGGAAGTTCGGATTCCAGAATGGTTGCAAAGCCGAGGATGCCCGTGAGCGGAGTGCGCATTTCATGGCTCATATTGGCCAGCAGCGCTGTTTTCACCCTGCTCATGGCCTCGGCGGTATCCCTTGCGCGGATCAGCTCTTCCTGAAACCGTTTGCGATCGGATATATCCCTTGAGTTGATTACAACACCAGCTATCGATGGTTCCCCTGTCAGGTTGGTGCCGATCGATTCCAGATGGATATACTTCCCGTTTTTATGACGGAAACGGCACTCAACAATCATCTCCTCTTCCGAGTGCTGCAGCATTTTCTGAAACACGCTGCGCAGCTCGGCCATATCTTCATTGTGGACAAAATCAAAGACCGATTTTTCCTGCATCTCTTCCTCTGCATAACCGAGCGTTTTCTTTACGGAGGGCGCCACGTATAGGAAATGCCCGTCACGGTCAATAACCGTGATCACATCGGAACTCTTCTGGATCAAAGTACGAAACCGTTTTTCACTGTTGCGCAGCAGCTCCTCGGTACGGGCCCGGACCATATAAGCCGATACCAGTTCCACCATCAATGAGAGCGAATGGACTTCCAGTTCGTTAAACTTATCCCTGGGCTCCGGCCAGTAGATACTGACTACTCCGATATATCCTGTTTCCCTGGACTGAAAGGGGAAAAGTGCTACGGATCCGACACCGTCGCTCTTCATCAGCTCTCGATGCTCTGCGGCCTCCTGCGGCAGGGAATCAACGTTGGCGAACAACAGTGCTTCACCGCTGGTTGCCTGCCCTTTCCACCAGTCACCGCAAAGATGACTGCACGAATTATTTGCGGATGAAGTGGCTCCTTCATCCGGACTAACCCAGGAAAAGCGTTCCTCCACGCCTTCAGAATTTCCATTATTAGACGGATAGATACAGAGACAGGCTTTGTCAGCCTGAACCGACTCCGCCATAATTCCCAGAACGGCTCGGATATCGGGAGGTGCATCCTCTATAAGCCGGGTGCGGATCTCATTGATGACATTTTCGAATTGTTTGCGGATGCGGGTGGTCCGTGCATGCTTCCGTTCCCTGCGAATATCGCGCAACACCGCAACCACGCCCGCTGTTTTCCCCTGGTCATCTACAATGGCAGCCAGTGATCCGTTAACAGGAATGTATTCCTGATTATTTCCGGCGAGCAAACATTCCGCAGGTAGGTACCAGCGGTCCGCCTTGTCCATCAGCTCCTCACCGGTCCAGACGATCGGCCGGGCATCTTTCTCGCTTGCCAGCTTCATCACATCCTGCAGTTTTTGCCCCGGCAAGACGTCGCTTTCCACTCCCAGCAGCATTTCGGCGACCGGGTTCGCATATGTTATGGTCAGATCGCGGCTGGTGGCTATGACCGCATCCCCGATATTCTTCAGCGTCGTGGAAAGCAGCCGCTCGCTCCTGTTGATCTCAAGCTGTTTCTCGTGTTTGTAGAGCGCCATCTCGATGGCCGAGCGTATCTCATTTTCGCTGAATGGCTTGTGGATGTAGCCATACGGACCGGTTGTCTTGGCCCGGTCTATTGTGTGTGGATCGGAGTGCGCCGTTACGTAAACAATCGGGATAATATGCTTTTTCAGGATCTCCCTTGCGGCCTCAATACCGTCCATCTGGCTGCCCAGGTGAATATCCATCAGTATCAGGTCCGGCTGCTCCTCAAGTGCTATCCGTATGGCATCCGCAGCATTTCCCGCAGGTCCGACAGAAGTATAGTTCATTCGCTCAAGGCCTGCGCAAATACTGTGGGCCACAATCATTTCGTCTTCTACTACCAGAATTCTCTTTTTGTCTGGCATGAACTTGTTGTAAAGGGAAAATGTGTGTATAGTAAATAGGTATCAGCGGTCAATATACGCCATTTTACAACACACTGAAACGATATTTGAAACAAGCCGGAAAATGTTACGTGGCTGACTCACCCCGAAAATACAGCTGGCTGCTCGTCCCTGCATTTGCAGGATTGCTGCTTTTTCTGCTGCTCATGCCCTGGTCGCACCCGCCGGCCGACCTGACCGGTCTGGCCGATACGGAAGAGGTCATCAGGGAGTCGCGCCGGTTTCTCGTACATTCCGGCATCGATCCCGGAGAGCTGCAGCCCTTTGTCGTATTTCGCACCAATGACGAACTGCTTGACCGCCAGGTGGCGCACTTCGGCAAAAGAAAACTGTCCGGATTCATCCGCAACGGATTACTGCGGTTCATCCCCTCTTATTACTGGCAAGTCAAGTGGATCGACACGGGTGATCATGAGGATGTCGCCATCACCATGGAAAGCTACCTACAACCTTTCGGAGCCACCATATTCCGGACAGTACACGCGCCCGATGCCGCACTTGTCCGCTTTCATACGGAAAACAGGAGTGCGGCCGACTTCCGCCTGCCGGACCGCCCGCCGTCCCTCTCGCTTCCGGAAAACCCGGAATACCAGGACCTGAAACCGGTACTGCGGGGCTCGGTTTGGGACAACTACCTTATGAGTGTGGACTCCACCTACTACTCGGAACAGTACGATGAACGCCTTTTCAACGCCGTCCTCGTACCGCCGGCCGAGATATTTGAACATGCCACACGGGTGACTGTCTCCCTGAATACGGACGGACAACTGCATCAGATCAGTCAGCAAGTAATTATCAGCGGACAACCTGCCACCGAAGCCGGCACACCCGGCGAGTTCCTCCGCGGGATCTTCTTCATTCTTGTCCTGCTTCTTCTGATCACGCTCTTTGTAAGGCGAATATTTCACCGTCTGGTGGATGTGCACAGCGCCACAATTTACGGCAGCGTTGCAGCCATCCTGTTTCTGCTGCATATGCTTCTCATACTGTTCCAAAGCTCCGCTCTTTCCTTTATCGACCAGCAGATTCTGCAGATTCTTGCCATGATGCTCATCATGGTCATTGTCTCCGTCTTTTTCGGAATTTTTATCTTCATGCTGACCGGACTCGGGGAATCACTCAGCCGCGAAATATGGCCGGATAAAATCACCAGCATCTCGCTGCTGCGGTTGGGATACCTCAACAGCAGCTCCCTGGGTAATTCCGCGGCTGCCGGGGTATTGGGATCTTTCATCTACCTCGGACTGGCCGCACTCATGTATACGCTGTCCGACCACAGCTATCTCAATCCGCTGGAAGGGCAGCTGTTCTATGCCGACAGCTACTTTTTTCCCGTCTGGCAAATCATGGCGCTAAGCCTGTTCTGGGCTACCCTCATCACCATCGGCATCTATGCATGTCTTGTATCATGGATAGGAATCAACTGGAAAAACACTGTGCTGCTCCTGATAAGTGGCGGTATCATATTCACCCTGCTTTCATCCCACCACGTCAGCACACCCGATTCCCCGCTTATTTTCGCATTCTGGCTTATTCCCGGAATGGCAGCCACCTGGTTTTTCCTGCGCCATGACCTGCTTGCCCAGTTTATCGCCATTTTTGTATTCATTTCCCTCTGGAATACCGTGGATGGCAGGGTAATTCCAGGCTCTCCTGATGCGTGGCTGGCATGGTCGTTCGTCGGCCTGGCCGGGCTCCTGCTTGCCGGCGGAATCGGGTTGGCCAAATACGGCAAGCGTCATGGCCACCTTCCGGAACTCACACCCGCATATATCTTCGAGATCGCACGGGAACAGCGGGTGGAAAGGGAGCTGGAAATCGCCCGGCAGGTTCACCAGTCGTTCCTCCCCGTCGACCTTCCCAAACTCGAGGGATTGGAAGTGGCTGCCAGTTGCCATGCCGCATTTGATGTCGGCGGTGACTATTACGACGTGATCCCGATTGACGACCACCGAATGGCATTTGTAGTGGGTGATGTGAGCGGCAAGGGCATCCAGGCCGCCTTCTTCATGACCATGGTCAAAGGCATATTCCAAAGCCTGGTGAAAGAAATACCGGAACCGGTTCCGCTCCTTACCCGTATCAATCGACTCTTCTACGACAATGCCCGCCGCGGCAGTTTCATTTCCATTTGCTATGGCCTGCTGGATGTGCGGGATAATACACTCAGATACGCCCGGGCCGGACACAACCCGGCCATTTATCTTCACAGACAGGAGCAAAAAGCGGAATTGCTTCGCTCGGGTGGACTGGCTCTCGGTCTTACACGAAATGATGACTTTGAGCAGAGCCTTACTGAAGTAACCACCAAAATGGCCCCGGAAGACACGCTCATCTTCTACACTGACGGGGTAACGGAAGCACTCAATCCATCCGGGGAAATGTATGGGGAAGAGCGGCTTTTCAGTGAAGCTTCAAAACATCACAACCTCTCCGCGCAGCAGATGCTCGATCAGCTTACGGCGTCGGTAACCCGCTACGCCGCAAACGTTCCACTTAACGACGACATGACCATGGTCGTGGTGCGCAAGGTGTGAGCAATTCCGGGACAAGCCGATCAGGTTTTACCGGCCAGGTACTGCCGGTTGGATCAGACTGATAGAAGCCTCTTACTCAATTTCGGGGTAGCAAGACCTTGTCGATGGCGTGGATGGCACCGTTCGTGGCAACCACATCGGCCGCAACGAGTATTGCGCCACCTACAGAGATACCCTGTTCATGATGCTCGACCTTGAACACGGTCCCTTCGAACGTAGGAATATTGTCGACAGCTGCCAGATTTTCGGAAAGCATGGTGCCGGAACTGATGTGCGCGCGAAGCACGTCCCTCAGTTCATCGGGGTTTTCAAGCAATCCTTGCATAACCTCTTCCGGCAACTCATTGAAAGCCTGGTTAGTCGGGGCAAAAATGGTGAACGGACCTTCCTCTCGTAAAATCTCATCCAAACCTGTTTCTACAATCAGGGTGTGGAAATATTGAATCTGAGCAAATTGGGAAGCAGATTCAACAATATCCATATCCGTCTCCATCTGTGCTTTGACAGCCGGACTCACAAGCAGCATCAACGCCAGAACCAGACCGAATTTCCTCGAGAATCGACTTGCAATACTGACTTCCTTCGCTGCACCCTGCTTTTTTACTGCTCCGGTACCACAGGCGCAGGATGGATGGATTGCCTTAAACTTCTTTTTGACATTGTGTTTTTCGGAACCTGACATAATCTTCCTTTTTTATTTTATGGTATGTAATAATAATAACAACCCTCCTTTCAGAGCGTTCGAAAACAGCAAATTTTCATCTTATTTTACATGTTTTCATGCTCAAAACAGCTCAGGTCACCGGTTAAAAAGGGTGAAGCGGACCCGAATATTTGGTATTATATCCCATGCGATAAATCCTCCATGCAACCCTCAAGTCAAGGTAAATCCATGCACGACATAGTTCTGATCAAAGGAGACGGCATCGGACCCGAAATCACGGATTCCGTAACGGAAATACTGGCCGCCGCAAAAGCAGATATCAACTGGATCCCGGCACAGGCCGGCATGGAGGCATTAGAAAA
>SKUI01000024.1 GCA_007122185.1 Rhodothermia bacterium
GCCCCCTTTCCTTGTGGATGGCTCCCATTGCCGACTAGTCTGATTATAATCAGACCAGGAAATTCAACTCCGACCCGGTAAATGAAAATGCCTCTTCCTGAAAAAGGTTTCACTATTGCAACGTGAAGACCTAAACGATAATTTTACAGGACACTCAGGCGTTTGAGGATTTGTCGGAATATAAGAAACAAACTTACAGCATACCATGTCCGAAGTAGCATACCAGAAACAATCGGCCACCCGAACCAGAAAAAAAAGCAAGGCAGGCGAACCTTCCCTGTACAAGGTGATCCTGCTCAATGATGATTACACCACCTTTGACTTTGTTGTAAGCGTGCTGACAGGTATTTTTGGCAAGTCCGTCCCTGAAGCCGTTACTATCACGGCGGACGTTCACCGCAAGGGTTCCGGCATATGCGGAGTGTTTACGCGCGACATTGCCGAAACCAAAGTCGACATGGTGACACAAAGCAGCAAAAAGGCAGGCTTCCCGCTTCGTTGTACCATGGAGAAGGCATAACCTCATCGCAAAAGATCCACATATCTCATGATCACCAAGGCACTGGACCAGGTTCTACGGAATAGCTTCATGATTGCTTCTCATCTCGGACATGAGATGGTGACGCTCGAGCATCTTCTGCATGCCATTGTAAAGGACGAAACCGGGGCCAGAATACTGCGCAGCTGCGGAACGGATATTGAGATGCTGGACAAAGACCTGGAAGACTTTTACAGCCACATGCCCGGCCGGCGGGACAAAGCCGAGGAACCCCTTCATACCCTCGGATTCCGCCGGACCGTCCAGCGCACCCTCATCCACAGCCAGTCTGCAGAACAGGAAAAGGTCGACGTAGGCGACCTGCTGGTCTCCATGTTCGCCGAGGAAGAGAGTCACGCCATTTACTACCTGGAAAAGCAGGATGTAACCCGCCTCGATGTGCTCAATTATGTGGCACATCGCATCGCCAAACCCGGTTTCGAGCAGCCTGAAGATGACGAAGGGGATGGCGCTGCTGATCCGGGCAGTGATGCCGATGATTTCCACGACGAGTCGGAATGGGACGACGGATTCGATCCGGATTCCGCAGACAGCGAGGACCCGTTCGGGGAGCAGGAGCATGGCGAATTTGACCACGAAGATGAAGATGGTTTTGTGGATCCGGATGCTGAAGGGGATGGAGATGCTGATGGCGAAGGCAGGGATGATATCTTCGGGATTCCCGACAAGCCGGGCAGCGGTAAAAGACGGTATCACTCCCTCCCGGACAAAGGCGAAGAGGATCCTGCAAGGGACGCTCGTCCGGGAACAGCACCCGGGAGCGGTCCCGGCACCCGTCGGAAAAAGACCGACCTGCTTGAGCTTTATACCGAGGAATGGACAGCCAAAGCCCGTGAGGGAAACTTTGACAAAGTAATCGGGCGTGATATGGAAATCGGACGGAGCATCGAGATCCTCTGCCGCCGCCAGAAGAACAACCCGATTTTTGTTGGCGATCCCGGTGTGGGCAAGACCGCAATCACCCAGGGACTGGCCCAGAAAATCATTGCCGGGGAGGTGCCGGAACGCATCCATGATTTCCGGATCTATGCGTTGGATCTCGGGGCGCTGCTTGCCGGCACCAAGTTTCGCGGTGATTTCGAAGCGCGGCTGAAAGGGGTGCTCAAGGCACTTCAGCAACGCAAGAACGTAATTCTTTTCATTGATGAAATCCACACGATCATCGGTGCTGGAGCGGCGGGATCCAGTACGCTGGATGCATCCAACATGCTCAAGCCGCTGCTGGCTGACGGCAAGATCCGGTGCATCGGGGCCACCACCTTTGAAGAGTACAAGAACCTGTTTGAAAAAGACCGGGCACTGTCGCGCCGATTCCAGAAGATTGAAATTGACGAGCCTGATGTGGCGACCACCGTCGAAATCCTGAAGGGCTTGAAAGGGGTGTATGAAGAGTACCATGGATTGAGAATCACCAATGCGGCCCTCGAGTCCGCGGCCCGCCTGTCAGCCAAATATCTGACCGATCGCCGGCTGCCCGACAAGGCGATCGACGTGATCGACGAAGCATGTTCGCAGGTCTCCCTGCGGTCATCGAACCGCAAACAGGTCGGAACACGCGATATTGAAATGCTGGTGTCCAAGATGGCGCGCGTCCCTGTGCATCAGCTTGTGGGTGCTGAAAAAGAGGGTCTGCGCGATCTGGAAGAGGAGCTGAACCGCAATGTTTACGGACAGGGGCCTGCGGTCAAAGCCCTGGTGGCTGCTGTCAAGCGAAGCCGGGCCGGGCTGGGAAACGAAAACAAGCCGGTCGGATCGTTTCTCTTTTCCGGTCCCACAGGAGTGGGAAAGACCGAACTTTGCCGTCAGATGGCCGAACAGCTCGGCATTCCTCTGATCCGGTTCGATATGAGCGAATACATGGAGAAGCATACCGTGTCGCGGCTCATCGGAGCGCCGGCCGGATATGTCGGGTTTGAACAGGGCGGCCTGCTGACCGATGCCATCCGTCGCCAGCCCAATTCGGTGCTATTGCTGGATGAGATTGAGAAAGCGCACCCGGATATTTTCAATATCCTGCTGCAGATCATGGATTACGCCACGGCCACCGACAATACCGGGCGCAAGGCTGACTTCCGCAATGTACTTCTGGTAATGACATCCAATGTCGGTTCGCGCGAAATGAGCACCTCTAAAATCGGCTTTGGCGGCGAGGGCACGTCCAAACTTGGCGGTGAGCCGAAAAAAGCCATTGAAAAGCATTTCAGCCCGGAGTTCCGGAACCGTCTTGATGATATCGTCATCTTCCGGCATCTGGACCGTACGGTTGTCGAGAGTATCGTCTACAAATTTATAAAGGAGCTGGAGCTGCAGCTTAAAGGCAAGAACATCCGCATCCACCTGACCAAGAAAGCGGTAAACTGGCTGGCGGACAAGGGATACGACCCGGCATTCGGCGCCAGGCCCATGGCCCGGGTCATTCAGGAAGCCATCAAAGACCGGCTTGTGGATGAGATGCTGTTCGGCAAGCTGCAGCAGGGCGGCAGCGTCACCCTGTCAGAAAAGGACGGCGAGCTGACATTCCGGTTTGACGAATCGATCAAGTGAATGCACACTGCCGGGCGCACAAAAAAAAAGCCACAACCAGCAACGTGGTCATGGCTTTCGGCAACTTTTCTGCTCTGTCCGGCAGTCTTCAAAGAGAATACCCTTCCAGGCGTATAAACTCTGAGAGAGATTTACATTCTTGTGGATGGTCAGCCGGACAGTTAATCGCCGCGATTTCAGTCTGCGGACGGAAGCAGGACCTCGTCGATGACGTGGATTACACCGTTGGTACCGCGGATATCCACCGTGGCAATACCGGCCGAGCCGTTTATTGTAGCAGCGCCACCGGAGACTTCAATGGTGAGGGTTTCGCCGTTCAATGCGGTCACCTGCTGTGTTGGTTGAAGATCGGTTGAAAGTACCTCACCTTGAATTACGTGATAGAGAAGCACATTGGTTAACTCTTCTACCGTAAGATCGGCAGCTACACTCGCAATGGCCGCGAAAGCTTCGTCGTTCGGTGCGAATACGGTAAATGGTCCCTCACCGAGCAGCGCATCCACCAGGTCAGCCTGGATGACAGCTTGTACGAGGCTGGAAAGGAAATAACGCTTTGCGGCATTATCAACGATCGTACCGAAAACATCCGGAAGAATCACGGCATCGATGACATGGATGACACCGTTGCGTGCTTCGATGTCAGCGGTAGATACGCTGGCAGCTCCATTCACTGTGACACCGCTTCCGGAGGCGGTGACGAAAATTTCCTCACCGTTCAAGGTTTGAGCAGCTTGCTGTGGTTCGAGTTGACCGGAGAATACCTCGGCACCAAGGACATGGTACAGAAGGATGGCTTCCAGTTGCTCTTCGGTAAGCGACTCCAATGTTCCTTCAGGGAGTGCGGCAAAAGCATCGTTGGTCGGTGCAAATACGGTAAATTCACCGTCGCCGTCCAGGGCTGCATCGAGTCCGGTAGCTTGCAACGCACCGACAAGTGTTGAGAATTGGGCATTGGCAGCTGCAATTTCAGTGATGCTCGGATCCTGCATATCGGATGAGGTTGCATCATCGGAGCATGCATTCAGAGTGAATACAAACGCTAGTACGAATACAGGCAGATAAAATCTTTTGGTTTTCATTATTACAGAATTTGGTTGTTGATTGGTTGTATTGTCATGTTGTTGTCTGTGGACACAGTGCAAAAGGGCAAAACGGCCTGTGACGTTCCCGGGAATTTGATTTTTTTTTTGCAACCTCTACCGACCGAACCGGGTCTGCGGAATCGACTTTGAGACCCAATTCATTGGCAGGCAATAAATTATTCATTGACAGGCAATGAATATGATCCGTTTTTATATGCGCAAAAAAAAGCATCAGCCTCGCGGGGGAGCCGATGCTTTTCTATGGTAATGCCTGATTACGGTGACAATCCCTTATATCCGGTGACAATGCCTGATCTCCCGGGCCGAGAAGTCCCCGGTGCCAGGAAGGCGTTGCTCCCGGATGTCGGACAGTTCACGGACAGACCTGTCCTCAACCGGGTTATCGTTTATCCGGGCTATCACATAACCGGATTATCGCTTTATCGGGTAATCGGGCGGATCCGGCAGTTCGACATCTATCTCGTCCAGAAGTTCGAGCAGATGTTCCACGGCGGCATTCAACTGCTCGTCGATGCCGGCATACTCTTTGGCCGGATCGTTGTCGACCGGGATATCCGGTTCCACTCCGTGACCTTCTATGATCCATTCCATCCCTTCGGTATCATATGAGGCAAATTCCGGACGGTTTAGAAATCCGCCATCCACAAAAGGCAGACTCTGTCGTATTCCGACCACACCGCCCCAGGTACGCTGGCCGATCAGCTTGCCAAGGCCGTGCTTGCGGAAACGGTACGGGAACAGGTCGCCGTCGGAAGCCGAAAACGGATCGATCAGAGTGACCATGGGCCCCAGCATCATGGCGGATGGATCCGGCGTAGGCACGGCATTCCGCGCCTTGTCGATCATGGCCAGTTCACGGCGCAGGCGCTCAATGATCATGGGGGATACGTTTCCGCCGCCGTTGCCGCGCACATCAATGATCAGCGCATCCTTGCGGAGCTGCGGATAGAAATGCTTGACGAACTCGTTGAGTCCGCCCGGACCCATATCCGGAATGTGCAGATACCCGACACGTCCCTCGGAAGCCTCCGTCACCTTCCTAATATTATCCTGAACCCAGTTGTAGTAATAGAGGTCGGCTTCGTCGGCAATCGGCGTGACCACCACCACCCTGGCACCCGCGACCTCGGGCTGCTCGTTCACACTCAGCACCACCGGTTTTCCGGCCTTGTCGACCAGCGATTCGTAGATGTTGGTCATTTCGGATGTCAACAGGCCGTTAACCCGGATGATGTACATCCCCTCGGTGACCCCTACCCCCACTTCCGTGAGCGGTGAGCGCCGTGAGTCTACCCAGTTCTCCCCTTTGAGGATGCGCTCGATCCGGTAGAACCCGCTGTCCGTATCACGGGCGAGTTCGGCTCCCAGGCGCCCCATCTGGATCCGCTCCGGCTGGGGACGGTCGCCGCCGCCGACATAGGCGTGTCCCACATTGAGCTCACCGATCATCTCACCGATGACATAGGTCAGATCGTTGCGGTGGGCCACATGATCCACGAGCGGACGGTAGTTCTCGCGCACTGCTTCCCAGTCCACGCCGTGCATATTCGGCGCGTACAGGAAATCACGCATCTGCCGCCAGCTTTCGTTGAAGATCTGCACCCACTCTTTTGTACGGTCCAGACGCACTTTCATGTTGGAAAGGTCAAGTGCCGGATCGGGATCGATCTCCTGCCCCGGCAGATCCACGATGGCGTAAGTGCTTCCGCGCGCCAGCATCACCTTTTTGCCGTCATGGGAAATCCGGTAGCTGTTGTAAGCACCGATGGTCTGCTCTTTTTCATCGTCCAGATCGTAGTACAGCAGTATGGTCTGCTGGTCAGACAACCCATTGCGCTGGTAATAGATGCGGGATCCGACCGATTGAAGATTCCCGTAGTTGGATGCGGATACCGGCAGGTCGATAATGCGGTTAGATAGGCCCTCGGTATCGATCTGGATGCGATCGGAGGCATCCTCGTCATTGCCCTCATCCTCCTCTTCACCATCCCCGATTTGCACCTCGTCGTTTTTTGGTTTGAAAGGTGATTTCAGGTCCGCCCGCAAGGTCACAAAGTAGATGCGCTGCATATCGGCATAAGCGTGGTTCCACTCGGTCTGACTGTAAATGGGGTTGAAATCACGGTTGGAAACGAAGA
>SKUI01000154.1 GCA_007122185.1 Rhodothermia bacterium
CGCAGCAGGAAGATTTCGGCAACCAGCCCGCTGAAGCCCATCACGATAACCGCTATGCGAACGCGTCGTAACATGTCGCTGAACATTGAGTGTCTGTCGGCCTGTTACGCAACCGGCTCCGGTCACATTCCGGTCACATATTTCATTGCCGTTGGCGGGATCCGCTGTTATCGGCTTGTGCCGGCACCATCATGGCTGATCTTCGGTAATGCTATCCGCTGCTGTGAGTACCAAGGGAACAACCTTTGAATTTGCAACCGGAACTGCCTTTGAATTACAACCGGGTCTGTAATCGGTAAAAGACGGTAAATAATTGATTCAATACTTCAAATTATCGGATTTTTACTTTTTTCCAAGAGCGACCGACCGGATTTCAGAAATGCACGGAATCCCGGTAGGGAAATAATGTTTTTAACATCTGTTTTACGCATCCGTCCGGCAACTGCAGTCCGTTCTCAGGCTCTCGTCACTTTGCCAGCATCATCTTTCCGGTCTGTGTGCGCTTCCTCCATTGCACTCACAGGATCCGTTACCAAGGCATTCTGAAGCAGTAAAAAGGGGACAGCCATTGCAGCATAACGACAGATAGTTATTCCTGTTTGCACAAGACCGTTTTGCGTGTATAAAAAAGTGACATGAAAAAAACCGGACCATGAGTTATGAGCTTTGCCTTATTACGGAAAGCTAAAACACCACCTGCTTGGGACAGGATCCGTACTGGTTGGATTTGGGATCGCTGTCCTGGGCCATGAATAACAGCAGGACGAAAACGCCCAAAAAAGGGAAGAATGTAGCAAGCAGCCACCATCCACTGCGGTCGGTGTCATGCAGGCGGCGCACCGATACGGCAATAGCGGGAAGCAAGACGGCCAAAATGTATACTGTCGATATCATGCCGGCAGTACCTGCCATACCGTCAATGATCCTGAGAACGAGAAAAATGATGAGGTGGAACAGCATGAACAGCCAGAACTCTGTTCTTCTCGAGCGTCCCTCAAAGACGGCATACTGCTTCAAAACCTCCAAATACCAATGCATGCGGCCTCCGATTCTGCTGCACTGTATGGCTTTCAGATGACTGGACATACACTACTGCCCGACCCTGATCGACCCCTTATTTTTTTTGATATTACGCGAAGTTACGTAAAGTAACATTGTTACAATGTAATGAAGCTGGATATTAAAATCCTGAAAAAAAGTATATATGATGACAGTGCCAATTTTTTAAAACTTTTTGCAGACAGAGCCTTACCTTTGTTGTGAAAGTAATTGAATGATCCGGTCGCAGGAAAAAACCCAGCATCTTTTTTGAACTGTCTGGATCCCCTTCCACCATAAACCATGAGGATGTTCATGAAAAGCTGGATGAGCCACTATTCCACAACCATTGGAGTCCTTCATGTGCTGCCAATAGAACTGTCTGCATAGTATGCCGCACTACCTGCTGCGCTCAATTCCGGTTATCGGACTGGCAGTAATGCTGGCATGGCTTCCTGCCTTCGCGCAACCCATAACCGGCCTGCGCGGGCAACCGCAAGAAGCGGAACTGCTGCAGAAGCGTTCTCCCATGCCATGGTCTCATTCGGCTATAAGCCTGAATTTTATATCCAACATCAATGACACACGGTTTCATCGCTTCTGGAAACCGCAATCTGGCCTGGCGGTCCGCTGGTCCATGCCCTTCTACTTCGGGGAAATCGAGGCCGAGGCCGGATTTTATTCGTTTTCTGCATTGAGTGAAGCCCAACCCGATTTCTTTATGGCCACAACCGCTCTGGGCTGGGGCTTGCGTCGCCAAGTGACTGAGCGTCTCTCCGGCCTGACCGCATTCCGTTTTGGGATGGGTTACATGCAATTCGGGACCGGCTCCCCGTTCACTGGACTGGAAAGCGAATTTTTCATCGCTCCCGTCGCGGAGCTGCGTTACCACATCCACCCGCACTGGTATCTTGCCGCACGGGCAGAGCACAAACGCGTTTTCACCTACCATCGGCTGGACCTCACATATATTTCTTTCGGGACCGGATTCCGATTCCCTACCCCCCGGATCCTTCGAAGTTTGCTGGATTACCGTTCATCCGATATTGCATTTCAGGATGACATGGTCACCCGTCACACTTCTGAAACTACCGGAACGACATCTACCGGGCATTCCGACTTTTTTACTCCCCACGCAAAAGGAGGTTCCAACCCCGGCGCATCACGCAGACCTCAAATTCGGCCGGGTGAAACGGTCATAACGCGTGAAATGATAGAGGCCGCCTCTCTGACACGGCTGAGCGATGTTTTTGGCCTTGTAAGCGATTGGCACTATAAAAGCGTCAATGGCTTTGATACGTTCGTCGCCCCGGCCGGTCTCTCCGGATGGAAGCGCCCCACCTGGAAAATCATGGTCGACGGACAGGAGTTTGACCTGAATTTCCTGGATTTTCAGTCCATCAACCTGCTTCCTGTGAATCTTGTGGATGTCGAGAAAGTCACCTTTATTTCCCGACCGGGGTACGTGGAAGGGGTCTGGTCGACCGGTGGCATCATGAAGATCACCACCCGGCGCCAGCGGGAAGACGGCGCGGATTTCCACGTGCGGATCATGGCCGGCAACGAAATCAACGATCCGGGACCGTTTGAGTTCACCGACCTGCGCACACCCAACGAGGAGCGCACCGGCCCGGATTACGAACTCAGTACCGGGTACCGGTCCGGTCGCCATTTTGTGCGCGGCGGGGTCCGCTACCAGGAGCATAAAAGCACCGACACACCCATCGAGCGACGCATCAAGCTGATGCGCGTAACCGATGAGGGTGTGTACCATGATGCGGTCAACCGCGGAGTAACTTCTTTCCTGCAAGCCGGAACCGACCGCGGCCGTTTCCGTCACCAGCTGTTCGCTTCCCGCACCAGTGTCCACGATTTCTACTACTTTTACCCTGTTGGACGGGATATTCCGGTGCGGTGGAATATTTATCACGTGGGATGGTCTGGCAGCGCCGGCATCAATGAACGCCATCAGTTGCAGTGGCAGTCTTCGCTCAACAACCGCACCGCCCGGTACAAGCGCAACCGCGACGGCATCGACCTTGACGCACCTGTCCAGACCATCCGCAACCGCGTCATGATCAGCTCACGGTCCGGGCCGGTCAGCTACAACACCGGGGTTTCACACATGTTTTTCCGTGACGCTGACTGGGGGGAACAAGGCGAATCCTTTAGTGTCACGGACCTTTTTGCAACCGGTTTGATGGCACTCACACCGTCATATCACATCGAAATACAGACCGGCATGCAGACCGACTTTTCTGCAGCAGGTTACCGCTTGGGAATGGAACATCAGGTGCGCATCCATCCCGGCCTTCAGCTAACCGGACGCCTGGTCTGGCAAGATATGTTGAGGCGCGAGCAGCCGGACATCTGGGTGCGCCGTCAAGTGATCATGAGAGTGTTAGATCCCCTTGAGGGATTTCGAGTACCCGATACCGAACAGATGCTTTACGGATCGCTGGGATTGTCGACCCGACTGGGCGTGGCGACCGATTTTGGTGCCGATCTCTCCCTTACAAAGCACAAAAATTACTTTTACAGCCACCACCCGTACCAAATGGTACCCAATTTTCAATGGTTCACACACCCGGTCACATTATCTGATGACCACTCTCCGGTTATCGCAGGCATCACCGTTACGCTGGCGGACCGCTCCTTCGAAGCCTTCCGCCACCAGCTGTCCTATCGGTATCAAACCGAGATCTCAGAGGGCGATCCGGCCGGATTCGACCTGTTCCCCCGGCACCGGATTACGCTGGGCAGCACGTTTAGCCCCGTTCCGGGACTGGATTTCCGGGTGGATGTGCGCGCACAGACATCCGTGACGTGGCAGGAATATGATCTGGTTGACGGCCAGACCTATACCGATATCAATGAGCTGGTATTCTATACCTACAGCAACACCACCGGACCGTATGTGAACCTGGATGCTGCTGTAGGGAAATCCCTGTGGGACAATCGTCTGCGCATCTCTTTTCGTGGTACCAATCTGCTTGACCAAGGGTATTTCCTGTACCCGGTCGGCCTGGATTACGACCTGACCTTCCACGCACAAATTGAATTCAATATCTAACTAAACATTCCGTCACTTCTGAAGAAAATGAACCAAATTCTTAACCGTACATTCTGGTTTCTTGGCGGTATTACCGCCGTCCACTTCCTGTTTGAATGGCTTTTCGGCCTGATGGGTGATTCCGGAACCGCCGTAACCCTTGAGGCATCCCGCTTTGGCATTTACGCCGTAATCAGCCTTGCCTATGCCCTCTTTCGGTCCAGTCCCCACCTTCTTGAGCGCGACAAGGTCCTGAATTCATGAAAAACGCAGCTCCTCAGAAATGCCAGCCGCACAGGTTCCAGTAGTGCAGGCTTGCCAGGTAAGCAAACGAAAGCAGCACAAAGAGCACAGGTAGAAAACCGGCAACAATGCTTCTGCCTGACCGTATCAGCGTAATCACCAATACCATGGTCAGAACCAGTCCCGCCCAGGGCAACAGGTTGGCCGCGTAAAACACGCCCGGCACCCCGTAGGCAAATCCGGAAAACAGTTCATACACGGGAATCGAAAGCCCGCCGAAGAACAATAACAACATTTGTAGCACATAGAGCACTGATGCTGTCAGGACCAGCATTGGGACAGCCCCGAGCCGGGCATCCTGTTTGCGCAGCACGCACACCGGCAACCGGATCATGTAAAACAGAATAATGCCGATAAAAATCAGAAGAGCCATTATCAGAAACAGGGTCTGGAAGGACGCCCGCTCCCAGCTGCGGATACGCTCGAGCGAAGACCTGCCGGAAGTGAACACATGCGCAATGCGACCACCTTCTTCGCGGAAAGCAAGGTGGTAATCGTCGTCGATAGATGCGAACAGCAGCGTATCAACGCGCACAAGACGTCGTGTGGCACCGGTGTGGTCCGGCATGCCGAGGTAGCCGTCATCCGTGATCCAGAGGGACATCTCCCCGACCATGCCCATCATAACAGCAATTTTGGACATGGAATCGCGGCTGTAACGGGTATCGCGAAAATTTCCCGTAAAATCGCGTAAAGAACGACCATCATCGAAGGGTTCGACCGTTGCACTGGCTGCCGCCCGGTCCGGGTCAGGCGGTACTCCCGGAACAGGCGGTGTTGCCGGGGCAGACGGTGTCTCCGGGACAGTCGGTACTGCGGGGTCAGGCGTTGCAGCCGGGTCAGTCGGTGCCGCCGGAGCATCCGGCAAAAACGCATCCACCATCATGCCGGTCACATCTGACATAAACCAGGGATTCATCGTATTGGTGAATACGAACAGGGAGGCATTATGTCGGGGAAAAATCATCAGCCGTGCCATAAGACCGGGATATCCGCCGTCGTGGCCCACGACCTGGTGACCGTTCCACTCCATGATCGTCCAGAGAAACCCCATGCCTTCCTGAAGCTGCGGGTGATGGGTATACTGGATCTGGCTTGCCCACAGAAACCGCTCCTTCAAGGCCTGCTGCTCGTCCGGCAACGGACCGGGAGTCGTTACAAACTCCATAAACCGGGTCATATCGGCCACGGTCGTGAGCATCTGTCCAGCCGGCCCGTCTTTCACATAGTCGAACGGCACCTCCGTAAATTCACCACCCAGCCTGAAATACCCTTTTACCACGCGATCCAGCATCTGTTTCCCGGGTTCGAATGTGGTGTCATTCATCTGCAACGGCGCAAAAAGGCGATCCGTGACCACCGAATTGAATCCGGCGCCACCCACCCGTTCCGCCAGATAGCCGGCCAGCAATACGCCGTAGTTCGAATACGAAACAAATTCACCCGGCGGCGCTATCCGGCGCGGAAGCAAACTGCGCACACTCTCAGACAGCGGCGGAAGCTCCTCGCGGGTACGGGTGCTTTTCCCGATGGAAAAATCATCGAAGCCCGGCGTGTGCGTCAGCAGGTGCCTGAGCGTGACCGGACGGTCGAACGTATCAGGAATCAGCGGCTGGTCGAAATAAGCGTTCACATCGGCGTCAAGGTCCAGCAACCCCTGATCCACCAGCGAAAGCACAGCAAGCCCGGTAAACGGTTTGGCAACGGAGCCAATACGCATCAGAGATGTTTCCGGGTGGATGGGTTCACGGTCCGGCAGCGACCCATAGCCGTGGGAAAGCTGATAGACCACGCTGCCGTCCTGCACCCAGACGACCACCGCTCCCGGCGTATTGTGCTTTGCGGACAGCCGGGCAGTTTCTGCGTCAAGAAGCTCATTCAGAGGCTGATCTTCCGTAATATCGGATGTAATGCTTGATGTATTGCCGGATGTATTGCCGGA
>SKUI01000229.1 GCA_007122185.1 Rhodothermia bacterium
ACACTTCGGTATTACCGTCGTATTGACCTGTAAAAGCAATCCACCGGCCGTCCGGCGAATAGCGCGGGAACACTTCATACCCTTCGTGGCTGGTAAGACGACGGGCCGTACCGCCGTTTACCGATACGCTGTAAAGATTTCCGGCATAAGAGAAAACGATTTGGTTTTCGTGGATGTCAGGGAAACGCAGAAGGCGTGTTTCATCAGCTGCCTGTGCACTTGCTGCGGCGAACAAAGGCAGCAGCCATAGCGCCGCACAGACGGTCCACATGAAGGCAATAAAGTGATTGCTTTTTCCGGTATAGTTCATGGTTTTCAATAATGGATTTGTATAAGACAGGTTTGTCGGGATGAATACGATTTTTCTTACCTTGATCCCGAAAGATAAAAAAACCGTGGTGATCTAATTTATTTTTTTTGAATTTTCCGGCATGGCGCCTGACAATCAAACCAGACTTGGCATCCTCTTCGACATGGATGGTGTGCTGGTCGGCAGCAATCCCGTCCACAAAGAGGTGATCCGCGCGTTCTGTACGCGACACGGGAAGAACATCAGCGAATCGTTCTTTCTGGAAAGCATATCGGGCCGCACCAACAGGGAGTGGATCCCGCTCATTTTTCCTGACAAATCCATCCCGGAAATTGACCGGCTGGCAGATGAAAAAGAGCAGCTTTTCCGTGAGACGTTCGATCCCGCCGCTGCCGTCACACCCGGACTTCTGGAATTCATCAAGGAATTGCGCAGCAACCGGATACCTATGGCTGTCGCCACTTCCGCACCCGAGGAAAACGCGGTTTTTATCCTCGAAAAACTCCGCATCACCTCCTGTTTTGATGCCGTGCTTCATGCGGCCCACGTCTCCCGAGGAAAACCACACCCTGAAATTTACATCAAATCAGCTCGCGCCATTGGATTGGAGCCCGCACAGTGCGTAGTTTTCGAAGACTCTGTTGCCGGTGTTACAGCCGGCAGAAAAGCCGGAGCCCGGGTGATCGGCGTCACGGGAACCCATACCCGGGAGGAGTTGGGTGCCTGCATCAGGGTCATTGCGTCTTTCGAAGAAATTGCATTTACCGATCTGATGCAACTTTAGTTCGATGACGGTCCACCAGAAGCAGTCGGCACAGATAGCGCACCCGGACTTGAAGGACCGGCAATTATTCGCATTTGCACAATGCCGTACGCTGCTTATGGTACAACGCTCCGCGGTACTGCGTGCACAATGTCCCGCGGTGCTTGCTCGGTGACATGAATACAGCGAGACTGGCAGGATGATGCTACAATTCAGCAATCATTTCGCCGCAATCCATCATCTCAGGACCGTGATATGGATTTGCAACACGGGAAGTCCGGCTCAGCCACACGACACCGTCATCGCCGTTGTGCGGACAATGAAAAGCGTACAGCTTCTCACCCGGATTTCCAAATTGCTCAACAAAATCCATCATCCTGCTTGAAAGATTTGCAAGTGCTTTTCTCTGTGCTTCGATGTTTTCAGCATCCACAATATCGCCGGTAGCCTGAACCAGTTCCCCGCGGAATTCCAGCCACAAGGGCAGCTTGTCCTCAGGGAATACGGCATCCGGGGCAGTGCAAAAAGTTGTCTCAAGGCGTTCTGCCCATGCGGCAGCAAGATCCGAACGATTATGGACCAGGCCATCTTTTGTATTTATGTACTGTTCAATCATTCGCTCAAACCTTGCGGCAAAATCATCCTCCTGGGCGTGGACAACAGAGATACCTGATAGCAGAAGTGCGGCAAAAATCAGGGTTACGGTCTTTCTCATATTCACCTCTCCATTGGGGTTATCGGTGAAACTATCTGATTGTAAGGAAAATGACCAGAATCCGGAGAAAAGAAAAGTTTTTCCGTATGTATTGATATATTTTTACATTTTAAACATACCTGGATCCTGAAATTATTACCCCACAATCCCGAAATCATTACCTAATTGCAATGAATTACCGAACTCTCTGCAAAAAATCTAAAGGCATCAGCATAAGCCGCATGATTGCCATCACAACCCTGGCTATTCCGTTTCTTTTCTTTCTCTCTTCCTGCGAACGCCACACGCATGACATCATCATCACGAACGGCACAATCTACGATGGAACCGGCGGCACGCCCTACAGCGGCGGCATTGCCGTGAATGAAGGCCGCATCACCCACATCGGCGAGCTACCCGACGGTTTGTCGGCGCCCGAAATGATCGATGCGCGCGGAATGGCAGTCACACCAGGGTTCATCAACATGCTCAGCTGGGCGGATGTCCCCCTGCTGCACGACGGGCGCTCCATGAGCAACATCAAACAGGGGGTGACGCTGGAAGTCATGGGTGAGGGATGGTCCATGGGCCCGTTCACCGACCGGATGGCCCTGGAACGCGAAGAGGATCAGGGGGATATTACCTACGATGTCACCTGGCGTACACTCGGCGGTTTTCTGGAGCATCTGGAAGAGCGCGGTGTGTCCACCAACGTGGCATCCTTTGTAGGGGCCACAACGGTGCGGATTTACGTCCTCGGCCGTGACGACCGCGCACCGGTTTCCGATGAACTGGCCAAAATGCAGGAACTGGTCAGGGAGGCGATGCAGGAGGGTGCCATGGGACTCAGTACCGCTCTGATCTATGCCCCTGCATGGTATGCCGATACCGATGAGCTCATTGCACTGGCATCTGCGGCCGCCGAATACGAGGGTGTGTATGCCACCCACCTGCGCAGCGAGGGAGACCGGTTCCTCGAGGCCATCGAGGAGATGCTTGAGATTGCGGAAGAAGCCGGGATCGCCGCCCACATCCACCATCTCAAGGCCGCAGGGACCGAAAACTGGCATAAAATCGACGAGGTGATCGAACGCGTGGAACAGGCGCAGCGGGACGATCACAACATTACGGCCAACATGTACATGTACACTGCCGCATCCACCCAGCTGTCAGCGGTCGTGCCGCCGTGGGCCCGGGAGGGCGGACGCCGGGCCATGATCGAGCGGTTTCAGAATCCGGTCATACGGGCCGAGATCATCCAGGAGATGGAACGGCCATATCCCGAATGGGAAAACTTCTTCCAGATGGTCGCTTCGCCGGATGATATCACACTGGTCGGGTTCCGGTCCGACCAGCTGAAGCGTTTCGTCGGCTGGTCACTGGCCGAAGTGGCCGAACTGCGCGGCTCGCCGCCATCCGAGACGGTGCTGGATCTGATCACCGAGGACAATTCCGGCATCAGTGCAGTGTACCATCTCATGTCCGAGGAAAACGTCGAGAGACAGGTGCAGCTGCCGTGGATGACTTTTGGATCCGACGGCGGGTCGATAGCGGCTGAGGGCGCTTTCCTCAACCGGAATCCGCATCCACGCGCCTATGGAAACTTCGCCCGGCTGCTGGGCCATTATGTCCGGGACCTGGGACTGGTTACACTGGAGGATGCGGTCCATCGGCTTACGGCGCTTCCGGCCCGGATACTGGGAATCGACCGGGAACGCGGCTACCTGGCGGAAGAGTATTATGCCGATATTGTCATTTTTGATCCGGAGACGATCCGGGACCATGCCACATATGACGATCCGCACCATTACGCCACTGGTGTCCATTATGTGCTTGTAAACGGAGTGACGGTGCTGCGCAACGGAGATCATACGGAAGCCATGCCGGGCAGATTCGTACGGGGTCCGGGCTGGCAGGAAAGGGATTGATCCTGTCAGGATTTACAATCCGCCATGCAGGTGGATAGACTGGTCGACGGATTGCGGCGGATGAACTTACAGGCAGACGGATGACAACATCTGGTAACAGGGCGCTGCCAAACCGCCTGGCCAAATGCCATGCTCATATCAGCTGTTTCAGAAGTGCTGCTTCAGATATGATTCGCATTCGGAAGTGCTGCTTCAGAGGTACTGCTCAAGGTATTCGTAATCCGGTGTCAGGCGGCCATTATGTACAATAACGGCACGTTTCAGTTCCGCCGGCAGTTGCAACCTGTCGAAAGAAACCTGGAAATCGGCTCTTGACAGCTCGGGGATCCACGGCGACAGCAGCCGGCTGAAGTGTTCCGAAGATTCGCGCGGCAGTTCGCTGGGCAGGATATCCACCGCCATCACGGCCACGCCCGGACCTTCAAAACCCATGGCATGGTCGCCGCTGGCCGGATCGTACACAAACACGGGATCCTCGATACCGGTGGCCTTTACCGTGCATTCCACAGAGCCCTCGGGATCGCAGGTGATGTCGCCAATGACAGAGAGTCGAAGCGAGCCCTTTTCTTCCCGATTCCGGAGCCACTCCCTGGTCACCAGGCGCGGGTATTTCTCATCCCAGTAAATGCCATTCACCAGCACATCCACCGGCTCCAGGAAATGTTCAAAGCAGGATTCGTAGGCATCCGGATGCGCGATGTAATCCGCAAGATCGAATTCCTTCCCTTCCCTGTGCACCATGTAATCGGCCGGGATCAGGTTCACCAGGTACGCTTTGCGGGAGCCGCCGAGTTGTTTGCGGCCGTTATCTTCTGCAAGCCGGGCCGCCGGGATCTTTTCCACCGGCAGCAGGTCCATGATCTCCAGGGCTCCCTGTGCCACATTTCCGTCACCGGTCACGGCAAACAGCAGCGGTCCCGCCCCCTTCGGCAGTCCGCGGGCTAGCAGCTCCTCCCCTGCCTGTTGGATATCCGATTTTGCCTCGTCCAGCGAGTCATAGGTTGCGGCCTGACGGATTATTTCAAAAGGATTGGCCTTTCCAAGTACCTTCAACCGCTGTCCCAGTGTCCAGAGTGTGTTGATCATACCGGCGATCCCCGCATGGCGCCCGAAGAAAATGAGGCGCCGCCCCTGATCGTCGAGTATGCGTTCGTAGTCGATCAGGCTGGCCCCCGCATCCATCAGATCCCGAAGCATCGGCATATTCTGTGATTGTCCCTTGATCACATGCGAGAAATAGACATAGACCTTTCCCTTTCGGAAATAACCGACGGGCATCTCTTTGACGCCGAGTATGGTATCGCAGCCGGAAAGGTCACCGGTTACTTCGGCTCCGGCCGCTTCAAATTCCCGGTGTGTAAAGATGCGCTTGGGAGAGGTTTCCACCTTGAACGGGATATCATGCTCACTGGTCAGAAAGCGGATATCATTGGGCACCAGCGGAGTACGGCGCTCCGGCGCGTATTTGTCCTCGTGACGAATACCTGTTGTCTTCATGGGATGTTACAGCACGATCTGCATCTGCAGGGTGAGCAGGTTTCCGAGATCGACATTCTCCCGGCGGTCACTGCGCACTTCATAATTGAGTGAGATGCGGGTTTGTCCCTGCAGATAGTAGTTGAGTCCGGCCGTGAGTATGGTCAGCGCCGAGTCGGAAAAGTCCGGATCGGTATCGGGGCGATGCATTTCAAGTCGCAGAATGCCCTGCAGCTCCTCGTTGAAATGATATCCGGCCAGTACGTAACCGCCATGCTGGCTCTGATCATTGCCTGCCGGTTGCTCATCCGTACGAATGATGTATTCGCCGCGGATCAGCAGCGGATCCGAGCGCCAGGTCGCATCCACCCCGAAGCGAAACCGGTTGGGTTCGGCAGCGACCGGTCTTTTGCCCATATGAAACGATGCTCCCAGGGCCAGTTCGTCGGTGGCCTGGTATCCGATCTTTCCGATAAGGTCTTTCGGGTCGATGCGTTCGGCGACATTGGCACCGGTTCCGTTTATGAGTGCAATGGCATAGCTGATTCCATCCTGGGAACCGCTGGCCTGGATGCCGACATCACGGAACATGCGCAGGTCGTTCATCCTGCGCACTGTCAATGTGCGCTCAATGGCGGGATTCATGAAAATGGGTTCCGGTCCTTCCAGGCCGAAAGGCACCAGGAACTGACCCGTCCGCAGCCGGAACATCGGATGGATGTCAAAATCTACGAATCCATTGACCAGCTGGGGATTGCGGTTAGGGGGTTCCAGTGCACCCGCAACAATATTGAGGGAGATAAGTTCATTAAACCGGCCAGCTATGCCGACCCGTGCACGATATATTGAAAACCCTGCCGGATTACCCGAATCCTGCTCGTATGAAAAATTTTGCTCCATGAATCCGGTAACGCGGTAGGAAGGATATGGATTCTCGCCTTGTCCGGCCGCCTGGCTTCCGGCAATACCAAAGGCGTTGCTGCCGAGCAAGAGAAGAACAAGTGTTGTGATGGCTGCTGTTCTGCAAAGAGGCGAAATAAACGTTTTCATCTTTCTGTAATCATTTGGTACTTTTACAATAATGTCACGATGATCAAAAAAGTAAGATAAGCAATTATGGAAGAGTTTGAAGTATCCGGCAACAATCT
>SKUI01000220.1 GCA_007122185.1 Rhodothermia bacterium
GGTCCTCGGCCAGGTCCATCATCTCGAAAGGCGTGCCGAAGATGTGCACGTTGTTCTCGGTGAGCTTCTTGGCCAGCTTGAGCGCGGTCTGTCCGCCCACCTGAAGGATGATCCCCTCGGGCTTTTCGTGCTTGATGATGTTGTAGACATGCTCCCAGTAGACCGGCTCGAAGTAGAGCTTGTCGGCGATATCGAAGTCGGTGGAGACGGTTTCCGGGTTGCAGTTGACCATGATGGTCTCGTAGCCCATCTCCTTGGCGGCCAGTACGGCATGCACGCAGGAGTAGTCGAACTCGATGCCCTGTCCGATGCGGTTCGGACCGCTGCCCAGGATCATCACCTTCTTGCGGCCGGTGACTTCGCTTTCGTTTTCGTCGTCGTAGCAGGAGTAGTAATAGGGGGTGGATGCGGGGAACTCGCCGGCGCACGTATCCACCATCTTGAACACGGCCCGTATGCCCAGCTTCTCACGTTTTTCGCGCACCTGTTTTCCGGTGATGCGGTCGACGTCGCTCTGGCTCAGCAGCCAGGCGATCTGGCGGTCGGAGAAGCCGGCCTGCTTCAGCTCGCGCAGGTGCTCTTCGCCGATGGAGAGCAGGGTCTGTCCCTCGGTGCGGTTTTCAAGGGTTACCAGGTAGCGGATTTTTTCCAGGAACCAGGGGTCGATGCGGGTGATGTCGTGGACCTCCTCGATGCTGGTGCCGAGCTTGAAGGCGTTGCGGATCTGCAGGCTTCGGTCCCAGTAGGGCTTGAGCAGCCGTTGGCGCACCTCTTCGCGGTCGATTTCCTCGTAGCCGTCGGCACCGAGTCCGCCGCGCCCGACCTCCAGCGACTGCCAGGCTTTGTTGAGCGCTTCGGGGAAGGTGCGGCCGATGGACATCACTTCACCGACGGCCTTCATCTGTGTGGTCAGTTCCTCATCCACCCCGGGGAATTTCTCGAAATTGAAACGCGGCACCTTGACCACGACGTAATCGAGTGAGGGTTCGAAACAGGCGGATGTGGTCTTGGTGATCTGGTTTTTGAGTTCATCGAGGTTGTAGCCCACGGCCAGTTTGGAGGCGATCTTGGCGATCGGATAGCCGGTGGCCTTTGAGGCGAGCGCCGAGGAGCGGCTCACCCGGGGGTTGATTTCAATGGCGACCAGCCGGTCGGTGCCCGGTTCCAGGCCGAACTGCACGTTGCAGCCGCCGGCGAAGGTGCCGATGGAGCGCATCATGCGGATGGCGGCGTCGCGCAGCAGCTGGAACTGCTTGTCGGTGAGCGTTTGTGACGGAGCTACGGTGACCGAGTCGCCGGTATGCACACCCATCGGGTCAAAATTCTCGATGGAGCAGATGATGACCACGTTGTTGTTGCTGTCACGCAGCAGCTCCAGCTCATACTCCTTCCACCCGTAGATGGATTCTTCAATGAGGATTTCGTGGATGGGACTCATCTCCAGTCCGCGCAGTACTTTTCTCTCGAATTCATCCTCGTTCCACACGATGCCGCCGCCGGTGCCGCCAAGGGTGAAGGAAGGGCGGATGACCACGGGGAGACCTCCCAGCTCAAGGACGATCTCCTTGGCGTCGAGCAGCGACTTGGCCGTACGGCTGCGACACTGGTCGATGCCGATTTTCTCCATCAGATCGCGGAACTGCTGCCGGTCCTCGGTGATGTCGATGGCGTCAATATCCACCCCGATGATCTCGATGCCCTGTTTTTTCCAGTACCCTTCATGGTGGAGGTCGCGGGCCAGGTTGAGTGCGGTCTGTCCGCCCATGGTGGGAAGCACGGCATCCGGCTTTTCGATTTCCACGATTTCCTTGATGGACTGGCGGGTCAGGGGTTTGAGGTAGATCGCGTCGGCCATGATCGGATCGGTCATGATGGTGGCCGGATTGGAGTTGATGAGCACGACGCGGTAGCCTTCCTCCCTGAGGGAGCGGCAGGCCTGGGTTCCGGAATAGTCAAATTCGCAGGCCTGTCCGATGACGATCGGACCGGATCCTATCAGTAAAATGGTGTTGATGTCGGTGCGTTTGGGCATGGTGTTAAGACGCTGTTAATATATACTGTTGCGGTTGCTTGCAGGTGGATTTGTGATGGTTGTTACTTGCCGGGCGGTGCATGGGACGGGCGTGTTGCATGTGTTTGCCTGTCATGCGGATGCTGTGGTCATCCGGCAGGGTCATTTGCCTGGCCTTTTTCTTCCTCTTTGTGCTTTAGGATACGTGCGACGAACTCGTCGAACAGGTAGGAGGAGTCGTGCGGGCCCGGCGAGGCCTCGGGGTGGTACTGCACGCTGAAGCCGTTGAAGCGCTTGAAATTGAGTCCCTCAAGGGTACCGTCGTTCAGGTTGCGGTGCGTGATTTCGGCGGCCTCGCCGGTGACCGTATCGGGATCGACGGCGAAACCGTGGTTCTGGGTGGTGATCTCGACGCGTCCGCGCCGCAGGTTCTTGACCGGCTGGTTGGCGCCGCGGTGTCCCACGAACATTTTCATCACTTCCATGCCTTCGCTCATGGCCATGAGCTGGTGGCCCAGGCAGATGCCGAATATCGGCCTGCCTGTTTCCTTCGCTTTGGTGACGGTTTCGAGGGCGTAATCCATGGGGTTGGGATCGCCGGGGCCGTTGGAGAAGAAAAACGCGTCCGGCTGCCATTCCATGATGGTCTCGAAGCCGGTTTGGGCGGGGAAGACGCGCAGTTTGCATCCGCGTTTGAGGAAGCTGTTGATGATGTTCTGCTTGATGCCGTAGTCGAGGGCTGCGATTTTCAGGAGCGGCTGCTGACTGGTGGAGTGTTGATCGGTGGAGTGTTGATCGGTGGAGTGTGATATCTGAGGGAAAAGATCTTCGAAATCGGCGGGTTTGTAGGTCTGCGGTTCGTTGCGGGTGACCTTGCTGGCCAGTTCCAGTCCAACCATGGAGGGCCACTCCTTTGCCTTTGCGACCAGCTCGTCTGCATTGTCGGTTTCGCTGGAGATGACGGCGTTGAGCACCCCTTTTTCACGGATATGGCGGACCAGCTTGCGGGTGTCGATGCCGGTGATGCCGACGATCCGGTTGCGTTTCAGGTAACCGTCCAGGTCGCCATCGGCCATCGTATTGCTGTAGTGATGGGAGAAGGCCCGGACGATCAACCCGGAAATCATCACTTTGCGGGCTTCGTCGTCGCGTGAAGAGACGCCGTAGTTGCCAATGTGCGGGTAGGTCATCATCATCAGCTGTCCATGGTAGCTGGGATCGGTGAAGATCTCCTGATAGCCGGTCATGCTGGTGTTGAAGCACAATTCGCCGCCGGTGGTGCCGCGGTGTCCGATGGCATGGCCGTGGACCAGGGTACCGTCGGCAAGTGCAAGGATCGCTTTGTCAGGTTTGGTCTGTTGCATAGAACCGTGAAATGGTTACAGGTGTGGTTGGTGTGTTGAATATGTATTGCTGCGTTGCTTATGTAAAATTAGTCTTTATACAAAGGCGGCTTTCGCCCGCGGCCGCTTTGGGTGGCTGCCGGCGTCTTTTCCCTGAACCTGGTCGAAGATACCATGTCCACCCCCCATCCGGATTAAAAAAAAATCCGACACTGAAAAGCCAGAGCCGGATTTTAATGAAAAATCTGTATGCATGGGGGATAACTATAGGCGACTTAGAACAAGGCATATATGAAAGGTGCGAGGGCCGTGTTGCTGGTTGCCACGATTAACAGTCCTAACAGAAGCAGAACGAACACGATCGGCGCCAGCCAGAGCTTTTTACGAACCCGCAAAAATTCCCAGAATTCGCGAAGTATGCCGATTTTACCCATTTCTATAATGTCCGGTCGTTTCTGTATAAATCGTTTTAAAGTAATGAAAAAAAAGTTCTTTTGAAATTTTTTATGTGTTATCCCGGGTGAATTACTTAAATGGGGTAAAACAACTCGGGCAACAGGCTCATCCAAATGAGTTAGTCCCCCTGGTTTTAATATTTATGGAAAAAGAGTGGTAATATTGCCCCTGTATGAAGAATACCGGTACTGCTTTTGGTTTTTGCAGTATTTCCTGCCTGGTTTGTCCCTCAATAGAGAGCCGGCTGGGATCCTGGCCCCGGATGGATGCTTATCGAAAGATGGCTGACACGTTCAACAGCATCGGCGAGATTGCAAAACGCGCCGGAATCAGGTTTGCCTATCACAACCATGCCTATTCGTTCCGTGCCATTGGCGGCGAAATACCCCAAAAGATTCTGATGGACCATACCGATCCCGAGCTGGTCTCCTATCAGATGGACATTTACTGGGTGGTGGCGGCCGGACAGGATCCCGAGGAATGGATCAAAACGTATCCGAGCCGGTTTCTGTCATCTCATGTCAAGGATGGCATATTCAGATATGATGGATATGCAGGCGTCAAAAGGGAGGATGTGGATGCAGGTGCAGCAAGAGATAACCATGTTGATATGGAATCTGTGATTCTGGGAACGGGCACCATTGACTATCCAGGAATACTGAAGCTTGCCAGACAAAACGGCGTGAAATACTTCATTGTTGAGCAGGAGGAATTTACCGGCACGACGCCCATGGATGCGGTCAAGGCAAATGGCGTCTACATGAAAAATTTCAGGATGTAGACGCAATCGAAGATCTCAGGATTTTTTCAAAAAAGCTTACGTTTTCTGGTGCGTCAGTCTTGGTGTTATGTAGTACCTAAAAGTCTGAAAGCGCATGGTACGTATGCGCTTACGGTTTCTGGTACGTATGCGCTTACGGCGTGTAATACGTCGGCGCTTCGGGTCCGACAGGCAGCCCGAGGAAGAACACCCAGATGTAGAACAGGATCACCCAGCCGATAAGGAAGAAGATGGTGAACGGCAGCATGGTGCTGATGATGGTGCCGATGCCCAGGTTCTTGTCGTACTTGTTGGCGAAGGCCAGGATCAGTCCGAAATAGCTCATCATGGGCGTGATCACGTTGGTCACCGAGTCGCCGATGCGGTAGGCCGCCTGGATGATTTCCGGACTGTATCCGATGAGCATCAGCATGGGCACGAATACCGGTGCCGTGACCGCCCACTTGGCGGACGAGGAGCCCATCATCAGGTTCACAAAGCTGGATACAAAGATGAAGCCGATGATCGCGAGTGGACCGGTGAACCCGATGTTCTCAAGAAACAGCGCACCTGTGACGGCCACGATCTGCCCGAGGTTGGTCCAGCCGAAAAAGGCCACGAACTGGGCAGCAAAAAAGGTGAGTACGATGTAGAGCCCGAGAGTGGACATCGACTTGGACATGCCATCGATGATGTCGCGGTCGTTTCGCATGGATCCGGTCACCCTGCCAAACACAAAGCCGGGGATGAGGAACACGATGAAAATAATGGGCACGATACCGTTCAGGAAGGGTGAGTTAAGGATTTCCCCTGTCTGCGGATTGCGCAGCACCCCATTTTCCGGGATGACGCCCAGCAGAAGGATGCCGATCATGATCAGGAAAGAGATGCCGGCCCAAATGATGCCCTTTTTCTCAAGTGCCGTAAGCGGCTCCATGGACTGTTCATCGGAGACATCTTCCATGGCGATGGACGGGTCGTAGGGACCCAGTTTGGGCTCGACGATCCGAATGGTCACCCATGTGCCGACAATCGTGATCAGAAACACGCTGATCACCATGAAATAGTAGTTTACAGCGGCATGCACGGTATACTCGGGAGCCAGCAGCTGCGCGGCCTCCTGGGTAAGTCCGGCCAGCAACGGATCGATGGTTCCGAGCAGCAGGTTGGCACTGTATCCACCGGAAACCCCGGCAAAAGCGGCCGCGAGTCCGGCCAGGGGATGGCGGCCCAGTGACATGAAAACAATCGCGCCCAGCGGCACCAGAACCACATAGCCAATCTCTGATGCGGTGTTGGATATGATGCCGGTAAAGACTACCGCCACGGTGACCAGTATCTTCGGCTCCAGGATCATGGAAAACGGGCGTTTGCTGTAGTACCAGGTCTTTTGCCTGAATGAAAGGCCGCTGGTGCTTTCCAGTTTCATGGGTTTCACGGCGGCGGCCTTGAGTACGATTCCGCGGATCATGGCGCTGATCAGGCCGGAATGCTCGGCAACGCCCACGCCGAGCAGGGCGACAAGCACCACGCCAAGCGGAGCAAAACCCGTGAAATTGGTGACCAGGTTTTCCAGGATCATGCGCAGGCCGTCGCCGTTCATCAGGCTCACAGCTTCTATGGTGCCGTCAGGTGAGCGTCCCGCCGCACCCTCCGGACGCGGATCGGGGACCGACCACTGGAAAAAATCGGCCAGGCCGCTGATAAAAATGACGCCGATGGCAAATATGGCAAACAGCGTGAC
>SKUI01000059.1 GCA_007122185.1 Rhodothermia bacterium
ATTTTGGCTCGGTCATCCAGCTGGTATATTCCGGGTCACTGGTAAAACTGAACAGCCCGCTGCGGTGGTGGAGCAGTCTTTTTATCGTAATATCATCGGCCGCCGGGAAGCCGTCATAGAAATCGGATAGCGGCTGGTCCAGACGCAGCTTGCCCTCTTCGGCCAGTTGCAGGATAAGCGCCGCGGTGAATGTCTTGCTGATAGATCCGATATGATGGCGCGTGCGGTCGATGTTTGGGATCTGCTGCTCGATGTCGGCCATGCCCACCGAACGGCGGTAAACGATCTCTCCTCCCGAAAGCACCGCCACCGAACCCATGAACCGGTTGTGACGGTAGAGGTGGTCGAAATAAGCATCGAGTTCAGCCGCGGGAAAGACGGCATTTTCCGGGTAATCGACGTCGTTCCTTTCGTGGCCAACGGCCTTGTTCTGGAACAGCAGTAAAACCAGCAAAACGAAGAGAGCGGCTGGGAATGCGATCAGGCGTAGGACGGAGTTGCGCATAACGGTTCGGGCTGGATGAGGGGGTGTGTGGTTTATGTCCAACGTGTGTTCATGAGCGTATGTGGGAAAACGTTTTTACACAAACGTTTTTACACATACGTATGTACACAAAAAGGCATGTTCACTTGTGGTTATACGCTGCTTGCGGCCCGTTGGTTTCAGGTTAAAACCGTACCCATTTCACATTTCCGGGCACAGTCCTGCACTGCCGCAGCGCCACACCCCGCGCTAAGCCTGTGCAGCCCCTGCCGAGCTTCACCCCGCGTCAGGCCTGCGTTGCCCTGCATTAAATCTTGCACTGTCCCTGCTGTGCTTCCGAATTACTGCCGCACCACAGCCACACTACTCTTGAGGGACCTCTCCCGGCAACGGCCTGAGCGGACTGAAGTTTATGCCATCGGGCTCCCTGCCGGAAGCGTAATGTCCGGCGATGGTCATGGTTTTCAGATCGATGATGCTCACCGCGTCGGAACGGGTGTTGGCCACATAGGCGGTGTTGTTGTCGGGCGCCACGAGTCCGATCGGGATGGATGAGTCCTCAAATTCCGAAAAGTAGCGTGTTTCGTCGACGCCCTCCGGCACCGGCGGTGTAAGGGTGATGGACGCGACGAGTTCCCTGTCCGCCGTGTCAAATACGCCGATATCACCCGACCGGGCGTTGCTGACCAGGAAATACCTGCCGTCCGGCGTGAATTTGCCGCGGATGGGAAAATCCTCGCTCACTATGGTATCCAGCACTTCCAGCGATTCGGTGTCGATGATGGCAATGGTGTTGTCGGCCCGGTTTGTGACCCAGACTTCGTGCCCCTCCGGATGCACATCGATGCCCTCCGCTCCCGCACCACTGTAAACCTGTGCAAGCAGCTCCCCGCTCTCCAGGTCGAACACGGTCACGTTACCGGTGCGGATGCTGGGCACGAAAGCACGGGTAAGGTCCGGAGTGGCCGCGACCATGTGCGAGATGTCCTGTTCCGTGTTGAACGCCCGGACTACCTCGCCGCGGACCGCATCCACCACCAGCAGGGTGCGGTTGCCCTCGGTGGTTACCAGCACACGGTCGGAGGTCCCCATCCACCAGAGCCCATGCGGACGCGTGTGCTCGCCCAGGTCGATGGTGCGGACCAGTGTGCCGTCAAGCACATCATAAACGGACAGGGTGTTGCCCGTCGCCTCCCGGTCACCGTAATTGGTCACGACGGCAATACGACCGTCCCCGGAGACCTCCACTTCGTGCGGTTCCCTTCCGGTGGGGAGCACAAAAAGGGTTTCGCCGCTTTCACGGTCAATAAAATGGACGTCGTCGCCGCTTTTGCTCGCGACAATGATCGTGCCGGCGCCGTGATCGCCACGTCCGTCAATGCCATCATTGCCGGCACCGTACTCCCCGGCATCGCCACAGGATGAAAATGTAAAAAGAAGCAGCAAGGCGGCCAGTGACTTCGGCAGGATTGAATTGCATGCAAAAAAAAGCATCCGGAAATGCCGGGTGGACGGGTGAGATTGGGATGGGGATAGGGGTGGCGATGGATGAGACAGCATGGGTGTCAGATTTGGTTAAGGATGGCAGGAGCGCGGATTCCGGTTGGTTCGCTCTTTTAAATGTTCCGGTTGTTCATAGTCAGTAAAGCCGATGAAAAAGTCAATATGATTCCGGTCTATTCCGCATTCCCCGGCTTACTCCGCATCCACTCGGTTTACTCCACCAGTGAGGCCCAAACCGGGCAGATTCCTGTCAGGTTCGTAGAAAGTGGCCGCAAAACGAGAACGAAGAAAGGAACCGGAGGACGAGGGTTCCATAGCCCGGTCTTGTGTGCGCATCAAGCAGTATTCCTGCCGGTTTAAGCTTAGAGTAAGTTCCAAATGGTGGCAGGGCGGAGCGTAAATGATGACGCATTCGGATCTATTTTATCTATTAGCATCATTGGCATCCTTTGCTTCATTCGCTTTCCCGTCGCTCCCTGGCGCCTGCCCGCCGGGCCGGGATGACAAGCACCGGGACCGGGGTGTGCCGCAGCACCTGGTACGTCACCCCGCCGAGGAAAATATCGCTGATATAGCCGCGTCCCTGACTTCCCATCACGATCATCGTTGCCCTTACCGACCGGGTCTTGTCCACGATCAGCCGGGCGGCGGGACCCTGGCCCAGGGCAATGTCCACATCCACCGTGGCCGTCTTCTGCAATTCATGCCTCAGCACCTGCAGCCGCTCCATGTCGATGCGGTTGAACTCCTCGAGCTGCGCGGCATTGGTCAGGTCCACTTTGCCGCTGGCCTGTACGTGAAACAGGGTGATGCGCTCTGTCGGGCCAGGAGCCAGCCGTTGAACTATGTCGAATGCGTACCGTGCGGTATCGGAAAAATCGGTGGGATAAAGGATGTGCCTGAACGCCTCCTTGCAGGGTGTTATGCAGCACAGTACAGGCCTGTCACTGTCGGGTGTCTCTTGCACCTGGCGGAGTTTGATGAGGAACACCGGCAGATCGGTCTGCTGCAACAGTGTGGTGACCGTGCTTCCCAGCATTACTTCCCGGAATTTGCTATGCCCGCGATTGGCGATGATGATATACCCTGCGCCAGCACTTCGTGCGGCGTTCAGGATGCGTTGCGGCACCGGCATCTTACTGTCGTAATCCACCTGCGCCGTGACTTCAAATGCGCCGGACTCCCCAAGCCGGGCGGCGTACTCATCCAGCCGGCCCTGCCACTTCCGCTTTTCCTCACTGGTAGGTTGGTTCTGATGCGCCACGGTTGCCGCAGTGAACAGCGTGACACTCTGCGTGCCGAATTCCTTCAAGGCAGGCAGGCAGGTCACCATGGCCTCGCTGGCCGGGGACTGGTCAAGCGCCACAAGTGCATGTCGGAACAGCTTTTTCACTGGTGGATACGTTTTCAGGATTCGCTGAGGATGTCTTCAATCCATGTCATGGCGGCCATAATTCTAGCCCCTTTAGCATAATATAAAACCCGATGAAAGGAGAATTATTTGTGATAGGGGTAATTCACTGAACCTGTCTGACATTCCGAAATTTACAACGGGAAGGAACCTGGTTCAAGTGAAAAGAAATGGGTGGCTTGAGTGTCCTGCTTTTTTGTGAATGTGATTTTTTTAAAAAAATTCAGCGTACTGTGAGCATTATCTGTGCCCCAAAGACTCCGAAACTTGCTCCACTACATCGCAGGCCGTCTCGGAATCCACCGCCGTTTTTCCGACCAGATCGTCATGCTGCGCCACACCGCCAAAATGCTTGCGGAGAAAAAAGAGGCTGACATGGACCAAGCCGATCAGGACAGGAACTTCCACCAACGGACCGACCACGGTCGCAAAAGCAATCGGCGATGCAATGCCAAAGACGGCTACGGCGACGGCAATGGCCAGCTCAAAATTGTTGCCTGAGGCGGTGAAGGCCAGTGTGGCACTGCGGCTGTAATCCGCTCCGAGCCTGGAGGCCATAAAAAAGCTGATCAGGAACATGAACACGAAATAGGCGGTCAGCGGAATGGCAATCCAGATCACATCCAGCGGACGGTAAATAATTTGGTCACCCTGCATGCTGAACATGACTACAATGGTGAACAGGAGAGAGATCAGTGTGATCGGAGAGATCTTCGGGAGGAACACATTATCATACCAGTTGTGTCCTTTCAGAGGTATCAGAATAACGCGGCTCAGGATCCCGGCGCCGAATGGGATGCCCAGGTAGATCATGACACTGCCAAAAATTTCCCCGATGGTCACATCCACCACCAAACCTTCCAGGCCAAACAGCGGGGGCAGGACGGTAATGAACAGCCAGGCGTAAAATCCGAACGTCACGATCTGGAATACACTGTTCAGGGCTACCAGTCCGGCGGCGTATTCGCTGTTGCCTCTGGCCAGCTGGTTCCAGACCAGCACCATGGCGATACAGCGGGCGATTCCCACCAGGATGAGTCCGACCATGTAATAGCCCCACCGCGGATCCGGGCCGAACAGGGCCGGGGCGAGAAAGCCGAAGAAACCCACGGCCAGTGCGAACATGAGAACCGGGCCTATAAGCCAGTTTTGCACCAGTGACAGCCCCAGAATCTTCACGTCCGAGAAGACTTTGGGCATGAGCTCGTACTTGACCTTGGCCAGAGGGGGGTACATCATCAGGATAAGGCCGGCGGCAATGAGCAAATTAGTGTGTTCTCCAACCGTAAGAGCCGAATTGAAAAGCTCAACGTATGCCTTGAAAAAGAAGCCGGTCAGAACACCGATTGCCATGGCTGCGAATATCCAGACCGTGAGATAACGGTCCAGAAGTGACATTTTTTTACTGATTTTCTCAGATTGTGGATTGGACATGAAAAGTTGTTTAATTAAGGTTTTTTTCCATTCAATGTGATGCTGAGTACACGGAATGACAGTGTATCAAGCGTGGTGGTCTGCTGTTCGCCCAGCAACTGAACGAACCATTCCTGAGGAATGACAATTTCCCGTTCCTTGCGGATCGTCACATCCGGAAAGCCGCCCGCCCGGACAATCTCCAGGTATTCTTCTTTTTGCATTGCACCGGAAACGCATCCAACATAAGCTTCTGCCGCTTCCTGGATGGATTCGGGTATGGATCCCTCGAGAACGTTGTCGGAGATACTGAACAGGCCCCCGGACTTGAGCACCCTGAATATTTCAGAAAAGGCCGTCTTTTTATCCGGCACCAGATTGAGTACGCAGTTGGAGAGCACGACATCAAAACCGCCCGTTTTAAGTGGCATATCTTCAATGTCCCCGGTGATGAAATAGATATTGTCATACCCCATTTTCTCCGCATTGGCGCTGGCTTTTCGGGTCATGGCTTCGGAAAAGTCGAGGCCGGTGAGCCGGCCCTTGTCTCCCACAATCGATCGGGCAATGAAGATGTCGTTTCCTGCGCCACTGCCCAGGTCGAGCACGGATTGGCCCGGTTTGAGGCCGGCAAACTCGACAGGTAAGCCGCAACCAAGGCTCAGATCGGCATCGGGGAGGTGACCCTCAAGCCCCTCGTACGACTCGGCCATAATATCGAAACAGGTACCGCTCACGGTTTGTTTACCCGTTGTGGATTCACAGCAGGCTGCAGGCCCGCAGCAATCTGGCGCATCTCCTCTGTCAGATTTCTCTGCGATTTCGCTGTATTTTTCTCGTACCAGGTCTTTGAGTTTCTGTGAATTTTCGTTTTCGGATTCCATTTATTTTCGTTTTTCAGATCGATTATCCATTTTCAGTTCATCCGTTCGTTCCGGGGCCAGGGCTTGCATTTCAATCAGCAGCAGTCCGACAGATTTGTGGTGTCGAACATGCCGGCCAGACGCTCCAGGGTTTGGTGGAGTTCCTGGATGCCGCCGGGATCCAGACAATAGCAGGTGCGCACTCCCTGGCTGGTGCCGGTTATGAGTCCGCTATCTTTGAGCATTTTCAAGTGCTGGGAGACGGTGGATTGCGCCAGCGGCAGCACATCCGTGAAATCACCGCAGAAACAGGTGTCTCGTTCACAGAGCAATTTGAGGATGGCCAGACGGACAGGGTGCCCGAGGGCCTTGGTCAATTGTGCCGTGCGCCGGGTGGAGGGATCTTCCAGATCGACTTCGGGAGCGAGGTATCCGCTGTTTGCAGGTGTTTTCATGACTTTTCGACAGTTTTACATTGTTTCGCCTGGAAAATTGTTGAGAAGCGGCATCAACCGCCATTGCGCAGCATATCGGCAAAAGCATCGGGCAGGGCGCTCTCCTCGACCGCTTTGGCGGCCTTTTCCACATCGTATTCCACCCGGATGAATTCCACTTTTAGTCC
>SKUI01000078.1 GCA_007122185.1 Rhodothermia bacterium
TCCAAAGGGGCGTGGGCTTTGTCAGCGCGGAAGCCGGCTTTTGCGTCGGTCACATGTTCGAGTGGTGGTACGTTGGTTGTATCGACCTGCCCCAGAAGCTCCATATAACCAAGGATGTCATTCATGTCCTTGACCAGGTTCCGGGCCTCATCATCCGACAGTTGCAGGCGGGCGAGATTTGCCATGTAACGAACATCTTCCAGGGTAACCGACATAGAAAAACCGATTTGAGAGTTGGGTATGCATAAAAAGGAACAAGGCAATTTACGAAATGTGCTGTCAAAGTGTAACTTCAGGGCATGCTTTCGACCCGGTGGTTGCTGCTCGTTCTTGCAGAGGGAAAAGAAACGGGATCAAAACGGCAAAAAACCCATGTTTGCACTATGATTTTTGCTGTTGATATATGTAGATTGCGCGCATGATCAAAAAAAAAGTCACTGTACAAAATGCTGCCGGTATCCATGCCAGGCCGGCCTCTCTTATCGTTAAGGAAGCGACCCGCTTTGAATCGGAGTTTCATGTACACATGTATGGTTACCGGATAAACGGCAAGAGTATTTTAGGGTTGCTCACCCTGGCGGCAGAGCAGGGAGCGGAATTGGAGCTGGAAATGGAAGGTCCGGATGAAGAAGAAGCGATGGAGCGGATTGTTTCCATGTTTAACAACGGCTTCAGGATGGCGGAAGATTGAAGTGATCAACACCAAATAGACACACAGGTTTCCATGCAAGAAGAAAATGCACACAAACCAAATATCACACGGAAGGGCATCACGGCTGTGACCGGACTGGTGATGGGGATTGCACGAATTTATACGAGGGGCAATATCAACATCAATCCGGATCCGGTGGATGAAGCCCGGCTGCCCGATGAGAAGAAAAAATTTCAGCAGGCACGTAAAACCGTGGGGATGACCATGGAGCGTCTCTCGGATTTTGCCGATTCCCGGAATGACTCGGACACCCGCGACATCATGAACGCGCAATACGAGATCCTGAATGATCCGGAACTGGAAACCATGGTGTATCAGCTTATCGACCAAAAAAGCTTCCGGGCCGAAAAAGCCATTTATGACGCCTTTCAACACTATATCGATCTGATCAAGTCTACCGACAAACCCTTTCTTGTCTCACGTCTTTCAGATCTGCGCGATATGCGCGACCGGCTGATCCACAACGTCCAACAGCTTGCCGTCATCGCAAGTTTCGGCAAGGATGCCGTCATGGTGTCGGAGGACGTGTCACCCATTGAGGTAATCACCTTTGCCCGGAATGGTGTCAAGGGCATCATCTGCACGGCAGGCGGACTCACCTCCCATGCATCCATCATTGCCAATGCGATGGGCATTCCGATGATCATCGGTGCGAAATCGGTATTGCGCACTGTTCGGGACGGCGACACCATCATCCTTGACGGTTATGGACAGAATGTCATTGTCCGGCCGGATGATGAGACCTCAAGCTCCTACACGCGCGTGATCAAACGGCAAAAAGAGGAGGACAAGTTTCTCCGTCATGTCATCGACAAACCCGCCGAGACCCTTTGCGGCACCAGGATCGAGCTTCAGGCGAATATCGATTTTGAGGATGAGGTGCTGAATATTGACAAGTACCGTGCGGAGGGAATCGGACTGTTGCGGACCGATACGCTGCTCATGAATGCCGGACCACTGACCATGGACCGCAGCCGGCAGGAGGAGTTTTGCCAGACGGCCTATTCTGGCAGCGGATCAGGCATGGTCACGGTACGTCTTCTTGACGTGGGCGGAGACAAGCTGCTCAACATCAAATCCAAAGAAGCCAATCCCTTCCTTGGCTGGAGAGGGGTTCGGATTTTGCTCGATCGCAGAGAGCTGCTTCAAAGCCAGCTGGAGGCCATTTGCCGTGTTGCCGGCAGATATCCGGGAAGAACACGCATACTGGTTCCCATGATCTCCAACCTGGAGGAGTTTCTGGAGGTTAAAAAGGAGCTGGCGGATATGCAGGGTATACTGGATAAGCGGGGGATTCCGGTGGACCGGAAAGTCAAACTGGGAATTATGGTGGAGGTGCCCAGTGTCGCTCTTCAAATACGCCATTTCGCTCCTCATGTGGATTTTTTCAGTATCGGCACCAATGACCTTACACAGTATACTCTCGCGGTGGATCGGGGCAACAACCTGATAGCCTCCCTGTACCAGCCGCTGCATCCGGCAGTCCTTACGTTTGTCTCAATGACTGTCCAGGCAGGGGAAGAGTTCGATATCCCGGTCGCCGTGTGCGGGGAGCTGGCTTCCGATCCCTATGCAGCCATTATCCTTGCCGGACTTGGCGTCCGGGAGCTGAGTATGACACCGAGACTTATTCCAAAAGTCAAGCAGGCAATACGGCTGCACGATCTGGAGGAAATGAAGGCGATTTCCAGAAAAGTTCTGGGCTGCAGTATCCGCGACGAGCGTGAAACCATCCGGGCGGAATGGCGCGAAGCATATGAACTGAAACTGAAAGAAGAGCGCTCGAAAATAAATACTCTATAAAATAGAGTTATAAAATCCGAAAGTATTTGAAGTATTGCCGCAATTTGGTTAAATACTTAATCATAAAAGCGCTTGCATGAATACTGTATAGAGACAAAAATATGAATATTCATAAATATTTTAATATTAAAACAAATAGTCCTAAAATAATTAAGGTAAATATTCTTTACAACAGAAATTAATTATGTTATATTTGATCTTTCGCTGCTCCCTGAAACATCAAACCAACTTATATCATGATAGAAAAAAAATTTACACCAAAGAGAACCATTTGCAAGGTAACCTTCCGCGTGCCGGAAGAGTGGGCTGAAAAAGAAGTTGCCGTTGTCGGTGATTTCAACGAGTGGGATACCGAAGCCAACAAGCTGGAACAGAAGAACGGTTCCTGGGAAACCACGCTTCGGCTGGAACCTCAGACAGAGTATCGGTTCCGTTATCTGCTGGATGGCGAGCGCTGGGCCAATGATGACTCGGCGGACGGGTACGCTACCAATCCCTACGGTACCGAGGACTCGTTGCTTATTATCGGCAGCTGATCCCTGTTTGACAGAGTAGGACTGAACGGCCGGTCATGCCTTGCTGTGATAACGTTTCACGGCGGACATGAGTGGCCGTTTTTATTTCTTTCAGTGCCAATAATAAGGTCATTTTTTTGTATCATCAGGAAAAACAACCGGAACAGATTCAGCTGCATTGTTCGACATCGCAATCTTTTACCGCTTGCTGCAAACCGACTGGCTGGGACGGCGCTTCTGGTATTTCACTAAACTGGACTCCACCAACCGGTATCTGCACGATTTGCCGGATGAGCGGCTCTCACACGGTTTGGTGTGCCTGGCTGACAGCCAGCTAAAGGGGAAAGGACAGTTCGGCAGAAACTGGTACTCCAGTCCGGGCGAAAACCTTACCTTCACGATAGCGCTAAGACCCCGTACCAATACCCGGTTGCAGCTGATCTCCCTTGCCGTCATGCTGGCACTCAGGGAAACACTCTCGGCCACCCTTGCCTGTGAAAGCGCGATCAAATGGCCGAATGACCTGCTGATTTCGGGAAAGAAAGTGGCGGGACTCCTTACCGAATGCCGGTATAACGGGCAGAATCTGGACAGGATGCTCCTGGGCGCCGGGATTAACGTCAACCAGCAGACCTTTCCTCCGGAACTGGAACAAACGGCAACTTCTGTCCGGCACTTCACAGGTGGTCAGATTGTGGACCGCACACTGCTTCTTGCCGTGTTGCTGAACAGGCTCGAACCGCATTTCGACCAGGCCGAGAATGGCGGCCTTGAACTTATCCGCAGTATCAACCGAAGTATTCAGGGGTACGGAAAATGGGTGTCCCTTATGGTCGATGGAAAAAGAGAGGATACCCCGGTCAAAATACTCGGCGTTAATGAATATGGCTACCTGATGGTACTGACGGCAAATGATGATGTAAAAACATTCACGCATGAGCAGGTCCGGATCGAAACTAAACCTGATTGACCTGATTTCCACCGAAATCGGTAACAGCGAGCTCCCGGTGAAGGAAACGCCAGTGATCGCCGCTGTAAGCGGTGGTGCCGATTCCATGGTGCTCTTGTGGATCCTTGCCGTTGCCATGAAATTGAACGTGATTGCCGTTCATATCAATTACGGAAAGAGAGCCGAGGATTCCCGGAAAGACGAAGAACTGGTCCGGCAATTCTGCGGCAGACACAATATCCGCTTCGAAGTCTATCGGGATTCCGGTAATGAGGAACTTGGCAACACGGAAAAGAATACGGAAAAGAATGTCGGGAATTTTCAGGAATATGCCCGCGATCTTCGTCGCGAAGTCTTGATCTCGGTTATGAAACAATATCAGGCATGCGCCATCTTTCTCGCCCATCATGACGACGATCAGACCGAGACGATCTTTCAGAAAATCCTTCGCGGGTCCGCACCGGAAAAATGGGCGGGAATGAGTCCGGCCGACCCGCCATGGTACCGGCCGCTGCTGCACGTCGCCAAGGGTGATTTGCTGGCATTTGCAGATGAACATGCCATACCCTATCGCACGGATGTCACGAATCTCGAATCCGTTTATACCCGCAACCTCCTCAGAAATGAACTGTTCCCCGTCCTTGACAAGGCTTTTCCGGGCTGGCGACGAAATATCGGACGTGTTGCACGTGCCGGGCAGCGACAACGTGAAATGCTTGATTATGTGACAGATCAGATTGCAATTCCATATTCCGGGACAGGCACTCCTCACCAGTCAGGCATGGACCGTGCCGCATGGATGGCCCTTCCTGCCAGTTTGCGGATTCCCGTTGCAAGGCACTGGATCACGCGAGAGACGGGGTACAGCGGGTGGAGCAAAGGGGAAGTGGAACGGCTGGGTGACCTTGCGCATATCCCGACGGGTGGACGCATAACGCTGGACCCTGACATTGCCATTGTGCGCGACCGCGATCGTTTTACCGTTGCCGGCGAATCAGGTAAAAGCATGACCCGTATCCTCAAGCTCTCCGACCTTGCCAGCGCCGGCACCATCCACGCCGGAATTCAGTTTGCAATTGACCATTACGATTCGAAACGAAAAGGAACAGACTTGCAGCTTGCTCTGAACTCGCTGCCGGAAGAGCTCCTTTTGCGCAACTGGGCAGAAGGAGACCGCATCCACCCCCTTGGAATGGAAGGTTCCCAAAGTGTGGCTGATCATCTGACCAACAGAAAGATCTCATCTGTGCAAAAAAAATCGACTTTGGTGCTGGTTTCTTTTGATGAAAAAGTTCATGCCATTATATTTCCCCATTGCCTGGACAGCGGGGAGATGGGAACCATTGCCACCCACAGCCGGTGTCGCGCGGAAGGGCAACCCGTACTTCTTATTAAACAACCGGAACATCATCCATGACTTTTTACCAACCCGAAACAGTACTTTGCAACGGAGCACTGTTTCGCCTCTATATCAGCAAGGAACGGCTCGACAAGCGCATTGTGGAACTTGCAGGCCAGATCAACCGTGATTACGAGGACAAAAAGCCCATCTTTATCGGAATTCTGAATGGTGCGTTCATCTTTCTGGCGGATCTGATGAGGCATGTGACCATCCCGTGCGAGGTGGATTTTTTCAAGCTGAGCAGTTACGGGGATGAAAAAGTATCCTCCGGAAGTGTGACCGAACTGAAGGACCTGGATGCCGATGTTGAGGGACGTCATGTGATCCTGATTGAGGATATTGTGGATACGGGCCTCTCCATGCGATACATGGTGGGCCGCATCAAGGCAAAAAAACCGGCATCCGTTGCTGTTGTCACGCTGCTGCACAAACCGGATGCCACCAAGCATTATGTCAACGTCGATTACGTCGGATTTCAGATTCCCACCCTGTTTGTGCTTGGATACGGCATGGACTATGCCCAGGAAGGTAGAAATCTGGCACAGATTTACGTAATTGATGACGGGTCGGAAGAAAGCTCGACCCCGATCATCCCGGAGCATGCAAAAAAATAGCGTGCCGGGTTGATTTCCGGGATTGAATTGCGATGAAAAATGGGCTATATTTAAAGTTCTCCGGGTTTGGATTGTTATCCAGCCCATTCATGGATGCTTCAAGGCATTATCGGCAACAAACACGGAGAGATGGCTGAGTGGTCGAAAGCGGCACCCTGCTAAGGTGTTGAGCCCTTCACGGGGCTCCGTGGGTTCGAATCCCACTCTCTCCGCATCCGAAAAGCGTAATCCCGCAAA
>SKUI01000261.1 GCA_007122185.1 Rhodothermia bacterium
ATTCAAACAGATAAACAGGGCTGTCAGAAGAACGGATTTCAATGCGAATGGCATTCTTTCCATGTGTTTGTTTGGATAGGATTGTCAGTGTTCAGCGAGTGGATTCCACGGCGGACAATACGACGGGCGCCAGCTTCTCATTGGCAGAGAATCCGTGTCCGCTGTCAATAACCGCATGTCCGGTAAAATCAAGAAAAACACCGCCGGATTCCTGCATGATCGGCAGCAGCGGGGCGGCGTCCCAGATCTTCAGCAGCGGATCAAACATGATATCGGCTCTTCCGGTAGCAACCATCATGTGACCGTACGCATCCCCCCATGTGCGATGCAACCGGCATTCGTCAAGCAAAACCCGGAATGGATCTTCCAGCCCCTCACTGATAATGGTCGTGATGTCTGTGCTGAGCAGTGTGGCCTTGCGTATCAGTGCGGTGTCGGATACGCGGCAATCCTTGCCATTGTAGCGGGCTCCGAGGCCGATGGCGGCCTCGCAAAGCTCGTCCATTGCCGGTGCATAGATAACCCCGATTTCAGGCTCACCATCGATAGTAATACCAATAAGCGTGGTATAGAGCGGAATCCCATGAATGAACGAGAGCGTGCCATCTACGGGATCCAGAATCCAGCGGATGGAAGATGATTCCTTTTCCGTTCCGAATTCCTCCCCGACAATACCGTGATCCGGGTATTTTTCGACGATTTGTTCCCGCATCCATTTCTCTGCTTCCCGGTCGGCGATGGTCACAGGTGAGTCATCTCCCTTGCGTTCCACATCAATTTTTTGTCCGAAATGGGCGAGTGTGTTTTTACCGGCTGTGCGCGCCAGGTAAATTGCAAATTGCAATAGTTCCTCTTTTGTGTTCTGTTCCATTGTAAATAGATGTTACGGCTGATATCTTAGATGATTTGACACATTTATTCAAAATAACAAAAAGATGCCATCAGACGGAATAATTTCTCAAATCGCCAAAGAGCTGTCACTGCCTGCTGGACATGTCTCTGCAGTAACCTCCATGCTTGAGGAGGGAGCAACGATCCCTTTTATTGCACGCTACCGCCAGGAGCGTACGGGCGGACTCGATGAGGAAGCCCTGCGGGAGATCCGTGATCGACTCGAATATCTCAGGCTGCTTGCCGGGCGCAAGGAGACGGTACTGTCGTCCATCCGCGAACAGGGAAAGCTGACGGAAGACCTGGAGGAACAGATCCGTGCCTGTTCGTTGCTGAAAGACCTTGAGGACATCTATCTGCCCTACAAACCGAAGCGTAAAACAAGGGCAGGCATTGCCCGGGAAAAAGGGCTGGAACCACTGGCGGAACAGATGTGGGAAGAGAAAGTGGTAAACGGAACCCCCGAATCGATTGCTGCAACGTTTATCAATCCCGAAGCAGATGTATCTGATTTGGAGGATGCGCTCCAGGGTGCTCGTGATATTTGCGCGGAATGGATCAATGAAGAGGTCGACTTGCGCAACGCACTCCGCAAGCAGATCCAGAGGCATGGTGTGCTTCAGACCTCCAGGGGTTCTGAACCGGACGAACGCGAAACCTACCGTGAGTACTACGATTTCAGCTGCAAAATCAGCTATCTCAAACCGCATCAGACACTTGCGATTAACCGGGGTGAGCGGGAAGGAATTCTGGCCGTCAAGCTCGAAATATTTGAGGATAAAGCCCTTGAACGAATGGAGCGCTTTATCATAACAAATAGTAAATCGATTTTTTCAAGTCATCTTTCACTGGCCGTTCGGGACAGTCTCAAGCGGCTTCTGTTCCCTGCACTTGAAAGGGAGGCACGAAAGGAGCTGACAGAAAAAGCCGAGGAGCATGCCATCTACACTTTCGCAGAAAACTTGAGAAACCTTTTGCTACAACCGCCACTGTCTTCACGCACGGTGATGGGCATTGATCCGGGTTACCGGACCGGCTGCAAGGTTGCTGTTGTGGATGGTACCGGCAAATATCTGGAAGGTACCACGATTTACCCTACTCCTCCCTTGAAGAAAGTACGGGAGTCCATCCAGACCATGGATCGGCTCATTGACGCGCACGGTGTCACTCTCATTGCAATCGGCAACGGAACCGGCAGCCGCGAGACCGAGCTGGTAGTTGCAACTCTGATTTCGGAGAGGCAAAACAGGAACAGAGACGAGGATTTGCACTATCTCATTGTCAATGAGGCGGGCGCTTCCGTCTATTCGGCATCACCCCTCGCGAAGCAGGAGTTTCCTGACCTGGAGGCTGCCATGAGAGGAAATATTTCCATTGCCCGTCGCGTACAGGATCCACTTGCCGAGCTGGTCAAAATCGATCCCAAATCTATAGGAGTAGGCCTGTATCAACATGATGTCAACCAGGCAAACCTTTCACGGAAACTGGATGATGTGGTTGAAAGCTGCGTGAACAGTGTCGGTGTAAACCTGAACTCAGCCAGCTCGTCGCTTTTAGCCTACGTCTCCGGACTTAGCCGCACTATCGCTGAAAAGATTATTACTTATCGCAATGAAAAAGGTGTTTTCCGCGACCGCCAGGAACTTTTGAAGGTATCCGGCCTGGGGGCGTTTCGTTTTCAGCAGGCAGCGGGCTTCCTTCGCATTCCGGAGTCGGACAATCCGCTGGACAACACTGCCATCCACCCGGAAAGCTATGACGCAACGCTTAAACTCTGTGATTCGATCGGAGTGCAGCCCGGGGATATTCCGGAATCGGTCGCCCTGTTCCCCCTCAAATTCCGGAATCTAAAAAAAGATGAAACCGCCAGGAAACTGGGTGTTGGGACACCTACGCTGGAACTGATCATGGAGCAGCTCCAAAAACCGGGACGAGATCCAAGGGAATCCCTTCCCAAGCCACTGCTTCGGCAGGAAGTCCTTTCAATGAGCGACCTGAGGGAAGGCCTGGAACTGGAAGGGACCGTGCGCAATGTGGTTGATTTCGGGGCTTTTGTGGATATCGGCGTCAAGCAGGACGGCCTGCTTCACATCTCAAAAATGAGCAGCAAACGTGTCACAAATCCGCATGATGTGGTTTCTGTGGGTGACATCATCAAAGTGCGGATCGCCTCCGTCGATGAACAGCGCGGACGTATCAGTCTGGAGATGGCAGAGATGAATTCCCCAAGAGCTCTTTGAATTTCCGGTCCAACGCAGGCAATCTGTGAACAGACTTGCGCAACCAGTGCAGGTAGAGCACTTCCTTTTCTTCCCGGGTCAGGTTCCAGTCGTCTTTTTGCTCATCAAGATACCTTCGCAGATGGTACAGGCACAGTGCCACACTCACGGATATATTGAAACTCTCACTGAATCCATGCATGGGGATATGCAGCCACTCATCTGCCTGCTCTATTGCATAGGGAGTCAGCCCGAGTTTTTCGGTGCCAAAAACCAGTGCTGCAGGCTGCTCCGGAACAAAGTTGGGCAGTTCGACTTGTTTTTCATGTGGCGTCGTTGCTACTATGCGATACCCCCTTTCCCGAAGCTTTCTGTAGGCAGTCTCCGTATTATTTACTTGCTTGTCTCTGTAGCGGTGAACATTCAGCCATTTTTCAGAGCCGATGGTAACACCCTTGTCTACATCAAAGACATTGCGATTTTCAATGACGTGTACATCCTGTATGCCAAAGGCATCACAGCTTCTGAGTACGGCAGAGGCATTTTGTGATTGGTAGATATCCTCCAGTACGACGGTTAAAAAGCGCGTTCGGTGGTTGAGGATGTATTGGAACAGCTTTTTTTTGTGTTCGCTGACATACTGTTCAAAAAAAGCGGTCTGCTGCTTTCTGATTCTTCTTTGCGATGTACCGGTCATTTCGATTGTGGCGATCCTATTCGAATTCGCCTACCGGCTTGCTGTTCAGCTTGAATCCCTTTTTACGAACCGTCTGGATGTAATTAACCGGTGTCAGTTCCTCAATTTTCTTCCTGATATAGCTGATATACACGTTGAGGAAATTGGTGTTTGTATCAAAGTTTATATCCCATACGTTGTTCGTGAGTTCATCCTTGTAGAGGATCCTGTCAGGATTCTTCATGAAATAGGCCATCAGATTGAACTCATTATTGGTCAGCAGCACTTTGGTATCCTTGACGAAGAATTCCCGGTTCACCAGGTCAATTTTAAGCTCGCCGCATTCATAGGTGTTGTTGGTCTCTTCCCCTTTTCTGACACGCCGGATGATGGCATTTATACGGGCAAGCAACTCTTTATTGTCAAATGGCTTGGTAAGGTAATCGTCCGCACCTGTATTGAGACCGGCAATCTTGGTGTCCGTGTTCTGATACGCTGAGAGAATGAGAATGGGAGTCTTTATGTTGTTTTCGCGCAGTGTCTTGCACACCTCCAAGCCACTTCTGTCGGGCAAACCAAGATCGAGGATAATGATTTCGAAGTCATCTTCAAGCGCCATCTTCTCTCCGGTATCGGCTCTGTCAGCGACTGTTATCTCGTGGCCCTCGTTTTCCAATACATGTTTAACAAGGGTTCGAACAATCCTGTCGTCTTCGATAACAAGTATTTTCATAGAAGCTTGTGATGTACATATTCATAGTGAAAAATGCCGGTGGCTGACGGAAGACTGGCATTTTTATGTAAGAGAAACTTCTCAGCAATTATATAAACCAAATTCAAAAATACAGAAAAATCCTCATTAAATAACAAATTATTACTGTTGTTTCAAAAAAGCACTTGTACCAGAGGTGTTCCGGACCTGCGAGGGCCGCCGAAAGTTCAGTTTGAAAATAATGAAGCCGCATTCAGTGAGAACTCGTTATCGTTATCCTTGATTCGCTGATTTGGAATCACCCTGAATCCATCGCTGTATCGTTTTGGCTGTTTCTTTGGAAATTTCGGCATCTTTTCCCGAAAGTCCAAGCATCCTGAGATGCTTGTATCGTGAACTGTCCTGCTCCATCCATGATCTGTTCACGGAGCCGCCGAACAGAATCATCTCGTTTATGTAGTGAGGCCTGGTGGCGCAAAAATAGGAGACTTGGTTCCGGGATCCCTCCCATCCCACGAGCACCAGTCTGCTCGCCTCAATGTGAGGTAGCAATCCGTCAATTACTTCCTGCAGAAATTCGGATACATACTCACGGGCAGCTGTTATGGTCTGTTCGTCTTTATAATTTGGAATCCAGTAATAAGTGCGGTCCTCACCTTCCGGAAGGACATCGGGGTACGGTGCCTGGATCAGCAAATGATGACCCGGGAGAACCATAAGTGGTGCCGTCTTTTTTTCAAGTTCGGCCAGGTTTTCACCGGTTTCATGCAAATATACATACAGCGGTTGTTTACCTTCACTTGCGGTGCGGTAAAGGCGGTATGGCACTTCCAGATAAAAAGAAGCCTTGCCGGAAAGTATCAGTTCTTGCTTGCTCATATAAGTGTGTTAATGGGTGTTTTCTCCGGCTGACCGGTATATGAAAATACCAAGTAAAACGGATAATATCACGAAAGCCATGGCACCTTTGATGATCAGTTCGAAAGAATGCCCGGCATCAAGGAGAAAACCAAAAAGGACAGGACTTATGGCCGTGCTGATCACCATGAACATGGTCATCATGCTTCGGATTGTTCCAAGATTGGCCGTGCCGTATAACTCCACGTACAGGGCGGTGTTAATGGTGAAAGCCGCTCCCATGGAAATCCCAGCCAAAAACATGTAAATATAGACTATGACAGACTCCGCTGACATCAGCAATGAGCCAAATCCTGCCAGCAGCGGAATCAGGAAGAAGGGGAAAACACGGCATGCCGTAAAACGATCTATCAAAGAACCGGTAAGCAGTGACGAGGCCGATTTTGATACGGCAAAAGCGATAAAAGCTGTCGCCATGATCTCCATGTCCCAACCCTTGAATTCCGCCAGCTGCGTCTGGTACAGAAAAAAACCGGTCAGCAGAAACGGCGCGGCCACGGCACCCGGAAGAAGCAGGTAAAAGCGTGTATCCCCCAGCACAAGCCTGCGACGCCAGTGATGCCCCGCTTCCTGTTCAGCTTTGTCGTTTCCCGATCGCGACACATGCTCGCCGTGGTTACTGGGATCGCGTCCAAGGGTATAAACAATAATAGCCGGAAGAAGCAGCAATACAAAGAAGCTGATCCAGGTCCAGCCCATACGCCATCCGACCGCTCCTATCAGTGCGGTTATGGTTATAGGCAGCACGGCTTCCCCAAATGAGAATCCGAGATTGGTCAAACTAAGAGCCCGGCCCCGGGTAGTAATGAAATAGCGTCCCATGGTGGTATGAGCCGTATGCCCGATCAGTCCCTGGCCAAACAAACGGATTCCGAGAAGACCAATAAACAGCATCCATATCCATTGCGAAGATGCCACGACCCATATGCCGGCAACGTATCCCCCGGTGATTATGAGCGCGTATTTTTTTAGTGATACCCTGTCGATAAGGGCTCCTGCCCAAGCCAGGATAAAAGCGCTGCCGAGTGTTGCTGCTGAGTACAATGAGCCGAAATAGGCATTGGTGATGCCATAAGATTCCAGAAACCCGGGCACGAAAAGCGACACCAGGAAGGTCTGGCCGAAACTCGAAAAAAAAGTCAGCGCAAAACCGAAAAAGATCAGTCGCTTATAACGTATGGCAAATTGAACAAGGTTCACTGGCTGACGGACCGCTTTCCTTTATAACTCTCCACAGCCCTGAGAGCCGTTTCGAGTTCCTGATCGCTGATCTGAAAGTGGAAGGTGGCCCGAATGGTATCATCTCCAAAAGGTATCATGGCAACACCCTGGTTATTAAACCATGCAAGTGCATCATCAACAGTGCCGTTGGTCACCCTGAAGAGCACAATATTGGTTTCAACATGTTCGGGATCGATATGGAAGCATGTTGAACCGGCCACGGTTTCTGCAAGTTTTTTTGCCTTTCTGTGATCTTCTTCCAGTTTATCAAAATGGTGATCAAGAGCATAGGATGCTGCCGCTGCAAGCATTCCCGCCTGCCTCATTCCTCCTCCGAGGATCTTGCGAAATCGTCGGGCCCTTTTAATCACATCTTTTTTGCCAAGCAGCATGGATCCGACCGGTGCACCCATCCCCTTGCTGAAGCATACAGAAATGGTATCACATACCGCTCCATATTCGCGAAGCTCTGTCCCGGTAGCCACGGCCGCATTCCAGATCCTTGCACCATCCAGATGCAATGCAAGTTCCCGTTCCCTGGTAAGCTGATATAATTCCCGCATGACGTGAAGCGGATAGCATGTGCCGCCTCCTTTGTTCGAAGTATTTTCCAGCGCAAGAACGCGGGTACGCGGATCCCAGTCGTTGCGGTTGCGAATAGCCGACCGGACCAGGCCGGTGTTCAGGACGCCGCGCTCACCGGCAAGGGGTCGAAGCTGAATCCCGGAAATGAGTCCGCCCGCCGCACCTTCCGAGTGAAAGATATGGGCGTTTTCATCGATGATGACCTCGTCAGCCGGCTGCGTATGCACTTTCAGACCGATCTGATTGCCCATTGTCCCACTGGGTACAAACACCCCCTTTTCCATCCCGAAAAAGTCCGCCACTTTCTCTTCCAGTGCAATGAGTCCGGGATCCTCACCAAACACATCATCACCAACAGCGGCCTTGTGCATGGCATTCCACATGCCATCGGTTGGACAGGTAACCGTGTCACTACGCAAATCAATCATGGGGCCTCTCTTTTTTGGGCTGCAGCCAAACCCGTATCTTTTAACAGCTCTTTTACGGTTTCCTCGGATGTTTTTCTTTTGCGTATCGTTTTGTGATACCCTTCCGCAGTAATCAGCACCTCCGCCGGAAGCGCCCTTCGGTTGTACTGGGAAGCCATGGTCATACCGTAAGCTCCGGTATCACGTATGGCCAGATAGTCGCCAGGTTTGCTTTCCGGCAATGCTCTGTCCAGACCCAGCATGTCGCCGCTTTCACAGATATTTCCTGCAATATGATAGGTTCGGGATGTTTCATGAGTATCCGCACTGATATTTACAACCTCATGGTATGCTTCATACAGCGCCGGGCGAAGCAGATGGTTGAAACCCGTGTCCGTCCCAAGGAAAATCTTGCGACCCTGGTCTTTGACCGTATTTACCTGGGTGAGAAGAATCCCCGCCGGACCTACAATCCATCTTCCGGGTTCGAAGAAAAAGGATACCGGATTTTTGGTGGTTTCAAGAAACGCTTTCAGCCGCTTCGAAGCCAGGTCTGCAAACCGGTCAAGATCAAAAGGCGCCTCATCATGTCTGTAGGGAATCGGAATCCCGCCACCAAAATTGATGAAAGCCAGATCATCCATACCGGCGGATGATTTCAACAGCACCTCAATTTCCGCAAGCAGGTTTTCGGGCTCCTGGATCCCGCTGCCTATATGAGCATGGATCCCACGGATTCGGACACCGTGTTCTCCAGCCACACGAACCGCCTCTGGGATCAGGTCCAACCGGATCCCAAACTTGCTGTCCTGGTTCCCCGTATCCACCTTGGCATGATGCCCGTCGCTAATATCCGGTTTGATACGGATGCTGCATTCCGACCCGGGATACGCTTCACAAAATGATCTGAGCCTGCCAAGGGATCCGATATTCAGGATCACCCTTTCTTTTGCCGCTCCCTGCATCTCCGCGTCGGTCATATTGTTTTCTGTATAGAATATATGCTTCGGGTCGGTTCCCAGTTCCAGGCACAAAAGCACTTCTTCATAGCTTACCGTATCGAACCCAAATCCCTCGCCGGATATAATACGGATGATGTGAGGGTTGTCATTTGCTTTGACAGCGTAAAGCCAGGATACCGGAAGGTCGGGAAACAGACGCTTCAGCATCTGACAACGCTCGCGGATCATGGATTCCATATACACATAGGTAGGCGTTCCCCATTTCTGTGCAATGGCAAGCAACCGGTCGGGGTCAACCGGCAAAGATGGGTTGGGTTGCATTTATGTAAACGGTTCTGGTATAGAATTCGTAATTTGTGCATTATTTCATAAACTATAAACTTACACATATTTTCCTGTTTGATGAAATGGATATCACAGCTTTCCGCTGTCAGGATTGCCATCCTTTTTATCGTTCTCATTGTGGTGATCTCCGGATTGTCCGTTTACTGGACTTCCTACCGTGTGGTTCCTTCCCTGGGCGATACGGTAACCTTGAAAGGACTGATAGGGGAAGTGACGGTCGCATGGGACGACTACCAGGTGCCCCGCATCACGGCAAGTCATGAGTCGGACTTATTTCTGGCGATGGGTTTTCTGCATGCACGCGACCGTCTGTGGCAGATGACCAGGAAGCAATACAAGCTGGAGGGGCTTCATTCAAGGGAAATCGCAGAATCCATGGTGGACACTGACCGCTTTTTTCTCACGATGTCCTTCGGCGCCATAGCAAAGGAAGTATATCACCAGTTACCGCAACAGGAGAAAGATTTGTTGGATGGCTACGCCAAGGGAGTCAACGCGTTCATCGACAAGCATCACAGACATTTGCCGCCCGAGTTTGCCCTTAGTGATGTGCGGCCGATAGCCTGGAAACCCTGGCACTCTATCGGTGTATTGATTCTCTGGAGCTGGGATCAGCAGCAGGCGTTCTGGGCCAAACCATCAATGGCTTATCTTCATTTTATTGAAGATGGTATGTCAATCGGTGCGCTGACCGGCATGGACAATGCCAAAGAGTTCTTATGGGGCTCTGGTCAACCTTCCATGAAGGAAAACGCATACATTTCACTTCTGGATGACTTTTACCGCTTTTCTGGAGCTGCCTCTCCCCCTCTGAGCGGTTTAACGGGAACCGGGGCGGCCTTTGCCAGGACCGGGACCAACCCATTCGGTCTTCTGACTTATACCAGGGAGTCCCTGCTGGCACTGCCTGATCCGAAATACGAAATGGTGCTGCAAAATCAAGACAACTGGTATTATGGAGTAACAATACCGGGTCTGCCGGTTTTCATCAGCGGTCAGAACGAAAACCTTGCCTGGAATATACTGCCGCTGATTTCCGATAATGGCTATTTTTTTACCGGTGAGCTGTTCCGTGATCCGCCATCACTGCCCGTTGACTGGGAAAATGATCCTGACATCGAAGCCCGCCTGAATCCAAACCTGAGTCTTGATCGCCACATCCTTCCTTTGCGGAATGGAGGCGAGCTGATGGTTGTAACCAAAAGGGCAGGTCACAGACCGGTCGTGGCCGCCTCGGAGGAATACAACCGATATCTGGCTTTTGAATGGGCGGGCCCGGTTGAAACAGATGATATAGCTGCGCTTTTCAGCATCAGGAGCGCATCCGGTCCGGAACAACTGCAGCGCGCTGCCGAGTCACTTGCCATATCCCCGGTCCAGATTCTTTATGTCACTTCTGGCGGACAAACCGGACGCATCGCAGGTGGTAAACTGATCACGGATTCCCAGCCGTTCCGGATTAAAGAGACCGTTGAAAGCAGCACCCCGCTTTCAACCATTAACGCATCTGCCATACTGCCTCATCAGCACAATGCTTCCGGCAATCCGGTCGTATTTGTCGAGCAATCCGGCCCGGCACATACAAACGCAGGCGAAAAGTGTCTGTTTGCCCCTCCATGGAACAGATCTGAAAGAATATTGCAGCTTTTAGAGCAGACCCCTGAAGACCGGCTGGTTTCTGACATCATCGGACAATGGTCAAACGACACATACTCTTCATATGCTGCGGAATTGACACCAATTATCGTCTCAGCCCTCGAAGTGTCGGTAACGGAGAATGGTACTGATCCTCTACTGGAACTCGTTATCCCCTATCTGAGAAATTGGAATTACAGGTTCGACCCAAATGAAACAGCGGCGACCCTTTTCCAGCTATTCCAAAAAACCGCCGCCCGGAATCTCTATAGCCCCTGGCTTAAGGATCGTGATATCCAAATGCTCTTCATCACTCCAAATATCCTTTATTCTGCGGTTTTCAAGCTTCTCGTTCACCCGGAAAAATGGCCGGAAACTCACCCAAGTACACATCGAGAGTGGATTGCCGGCAGCATGAAGGAGGCGCTTGGGTTTCTGGAATCAAACTACGGCAACGAACCGTACGACTGGCAGTGGAACAGGGTTGTTGATGGCACCTTTCTGCCGTTGCTTTTTGAAGAGACCAGAAAGAACAGCAGATCAGCCCGGTTGGCGGAAAGAAATCTGTTTCAACCTGAGGGAATGACTGTTTCAGGTTCTCCTCACTCCATCAAAGCCATGCATGCGCAGCAAAACCAAAGTACTGTCTCAACAGCAGCTGATGTCACCATGAAAGGCATTATGATGGTTCAACCGGAACAAAGTTATTATTCTGTTTTGAGTACCGGCCAGTCAGGCAACCTCTTTTCCGGGCACTTCATCGACCAGTTCATGTTGTGGAACCAGGGGATGATGAAACAACCGGTACGACTACCTCCCGGCCAAACGCATAACATTCAAAACATTCAAAGATTTATACCATGACCCAGGGACTATCATACGGACAGCGCCCGGCTTTCGCCATTGTAGTTGCATTCTCGTTGTTGTTTTTCAGTGTACATACGCTCGTTTCTTGCGGATCACATGTGACACTGGCGGAAGATCCCGCATATGTCCCTATCGAAAACGGAAAAATGCCCTCCCTGCTACCGGAAGAACAGGAACACCTGGAACAACTGATGGCGTCCATGACCCTTCGGCAGAAAATTGGTCAGATGTTTGTGGTTGCTGCCCGGGGCGGTTTTTATTCAGCAAACGACCCTGTATGGCATCGTATGACAGACGAAGTTGTGGAAAATGAAGTCGGCGGCATTATGTTTTTCAGCGGCAACATCTACGATCAGGCCATTGTAACAAATCGTCTTCAAATAAAAAGCCGGATCCCGCTCTGGGTGAGTCAGGACATGGAATTCGGCGCAGCCATGAGAATTCCGCAGGCCACCTACTTCACTCCCGCCATGGGTATTGCAGCCACAGGAAATCCCCATTTTGCCTATCAGAAAGGATATGTTACTGGCATTGAAGCCTCTTCACTTGGCATCCATCAGATATATGCACCGGTTCTGGATGTGAATAACAATCCTCTTAACCCGGTAATCAATGTCAGATCCTATTCCGAAAATCCGGATACGGTTGCCATGTACGGCATCGCTTTCATGAAGGGCGCCCGGGATGCCGGTGTCATGTCCACCGCAAAACATTTTCCGGGGCACGGCGACACGGACGTCGATTCGCACCTGGACCTGCCTGTCCTGCCCTTTGATTACCATCGCCTCTCCACGCTGGAGCTGATTCCGTTCCGCGAAGCGATCAAGGCGGGTCTTCCGAGCGTAATGACAGCACATGTCGCTCTACCTGAAATTGCCCGAAATGCCGGACATCCCGGAACGCTGGATCCCTATATCACCCAGACATTGCTGCGGGATACACTTGCTTTCGACGGTCTGATCGTTACCGATGGAATGGGCATGCGAGGTATCCGCAACTATTTCAATGCCGGCGAAGCGGCAGTCCTCGCCGTAAAGGCAGGTATTGACCTTATTTTACTTCCCACCGATCTTGCAGATGCCATGGATGCCGTACAACTGGCGGTCCTTTCCGGTGAGATAACTGAAGAGCGTATCAGCGACTCAGTGCGTCGGATCCTGACGGAAAAATTCAGGGCGGGCCTGTTCCGGAATCCTCAAATTGTGGACATCGATCGGTTGCCTGATGTCGTCAGCACCAGAGAACATCGGCTGATTGCAGATCATATTGCAAAAAAATCCATTACCTTGCTGAGGAACAAGGATCAGCTAATACCACTGGTAGATAATCGTTTTGACAGGATCAGCATTGTAAATATCACTGATGGAAGAAGGCAGCCGGATGATCACATTTCCCGGATGCTCGACGGACAATTCCGGGAGGTGCTTACAGTGACAATGCACGCCGGACAGTGTGAGCGTGACAGCTTGAAGGCGGTCGATGCGATAAAGTCTGCAGATCTTGTGATTGCCGTTTCCCACATTGCGATCCGGACTGCCGAAGACATCAGCCTCGACGACACCATTACTCCTTTCATGGATCACATCTTTCAGAGCGGACTTCCGGTAGTAGCCGTTTCACTCGGAACTCCCTATGCCATCCTCAATATGGCCGAAGCCGACGTACATTTGCTCGGCTGGTCGCCACACCAAAGGCAGCAGACAGCCGTATCAAACGCAATAATGGGACTCGCCTCAATCAACGGCCGGTTGCAGGTCTCCATACCACCGCTCTACACCATGGGTGATGGCATATTTGTATCTCCCTACAAAATGGACAACCTATGAAATGGCCATTAGTGCTTCCCATCACACAGAAGCATGATTATAACCGTCATGGACTTTTCATGTGACGTCAGAACCGAAGGTCGCGAAGTGCTATGTCCATGACCGTCGCCCGGTCACACAAGAGCATGATTATAATCGTCATGGACATTCTATGTGACCTTATAAATCAAAAATTATAAACTGATGAAAAATGTAACGTGGGAACTACTCGAATCACGATGCTACACCCCCTATTCCGGAAAAACCGATACCTGCATTATCAAGGGTGAATCCGAAACCCTCTATCCGGGAATAAGAATAGAAAATGTTTCATTCCCCCTTTCTGTTGATGCCGTGCAGTCTGCTGTTTTTTCCTGTCTCAGTGAGGGGGATAGGCCTCAAATCCTTATCCTCCCGATATCGCACAATGCAATAAAAAGGCAAGGCGGCACAATAGGAGAAATAAAAAAGACTCATGAAGCGGATTCAGACCAGGTATTTAAAAACACGGATGGTGTGCCGGATCCATGCCACAGCCATTTGGTGCGCTACTGGTGCGATGTTTTCAATCTTCAGTGTTTCGTGCGCGAGCACCCAGTTCATGAGAATGGCGAAAAGTTGTTTATGACCAGTGAAACGCTGACGGATATTGAAAGGCTTAAAGAACTTACGGAAAGATGCATCATCCCCTACTCCTCATTTCCCGTTTCCGCCCTGCTGCAGGCTGATAACGGAATTTTTTCAGGTGTAAACATTGAAACTACCGACTGGCAGAAAGGGCTTTGTGCCGAGAGAGTGGCCATTGCCAAAGCAAAAGCCTCCGGTGCCCGGACTTTTAAGGAAATTCATGTCTATGCACCTCAAAGCGATTATGTAAGCCCGTGCGGTGCCTGTCGCCAGGTGTTGATGGAACATATGGAGGATGGGGTCATGTACCTGCATCACAGCGATACGGAGTGCTCCCGTTTGACGGTTTCTGATCTGCTGCCCTACCAGTTCAAAGCCCGGCATCTTGGTCACCGTCCATGAGATCTGCCAACACAATACAGTAATGAAATGAAATACATAGCAATAATCGATTACAGTCGCCTTGACCATCCCCTCTTTATGAAATCCTTTTCCGAGGCCATGGGTCAACAGAATGACTGTTCCGGGATTATCATACACGGAGACAGCGGGTACACAGATCGCCTGATGCAGACGGGAATAATGAGAGAAGATGCGGTGCTACGAAGTACGAGCGATCTGAACCATCGGATTGTTGCCCTTTTGGCCGACAATGGAGTCTCCTCTGTGGGTGTCAATGGCTACCAGAAAAACATTATCTCGCTCTCAGGTCCGAAACTGAACATAGACAGGCATTGGATTGATTCACGGCCTCCGGGTACACATCTGATACTTTCAAATTTGGTCAGGGACGAATCACATCAAAAGATTACGCCGGTTTCCCTTCGAGTCCTGGCCGATGCGCTCAGTGCCCGGCTGGAATGCGGGACTGTGATACTCTTCTCCCGGGAGGATAGCAGCGATTCTTTTTTTACTGACAGTCCAAAACAGAAAACTAACGGTACAAAGAGCAGAGACGATTTACTCAGAATGGTTCCGGAGGAGTTGCTGCCCCCTCCCAAAAACAGCTATCTTGGCACGACCTACGCCTTCGGGAATCTGCCCGACATAAGCGGTTTTCATAGTCTCTCTTGAGAAAAACCACAGAATAATCATGGGTTTTTCCCAAATAATCAAAAATAATTCACTAAATCTGCTTATTTATATCCTAATTAGCGATTTTTAACTTGACATGTTGGATTGCTTATATTTAGCTTCCAACAAACGGAGGCGAGACGTCTTCTTGTAACATGTAATTCAATTGAAAATTAACGGAGTCAATTCATGAACAGATTCAACGAAATAAAAACTTTGGTTGATGATTTAGAGGTGGATATGGAGAAGTTTTACAGCAAGGGTAATAAAACTGCTGGAACTCGTGCAAGAAAAATACTCCAGGATCTTAAAAAATTGTCTCAGGAAATCCGTGTTGATATCCAAAACAGTAAGAAACACTAGAAGAAATCTCGATTTCTTTTTTTGTTTTATACGTTTGACAAAAGCCATTTCGAGCAATCGATAATGGCTTTTTTATTTTGCACATTCTTGCTGCCATGCACACCATGTAACCGGCATCCGGTCATCAGCCGATTTGGCGGAATGTTCCGCTATTCAAAAAGATTGAATATCTGATTTTTTTTCACGGCAAGTACAGACTCGGCCAAAAAGTCTGTGAGTTGAAGGATATCCGAAACGGAGGCCAGCTCTACAGGACTGTGCATGTATCGAAGGGGCAGTGAAACAAGTCCTATGGGTATCCCCCGTTTCTGATAAAAAATACTGTCGGCGTCGGTTCCGGTCCGTGACCCGGATGCTTCCCGCTGAAGGGGGATGCCTGTTTTTTCCGCTACCTGTTCAAAATGCTCAAGTACTACCGGGTGGTTGGCGCCGCCATGGTTTATCACGGGACCGTTGCCCATTTTTACCAACCCATGCTGTTTATGATTGATGCCGGGGGTGTCCGTGGCGTGGGTCACATCGGTGACAAAAGCGACATCAGGTTCGTATCGATAGGCCATCATACGGGCCCCGAACCCGCCAACTTCTTCCTGGACGGCATTGAGTGCAATAACGTTGACGGCCAGTTCCGAACGCCTCAATTGCAGTATTTCAATAACTCTGGCAATTACAAATCCCCCGATCCTGTTGTCCAGGGCGCGACCGGTAATCAGGTCGTCTGAAAGAAATTCAAACTGCTCGGCAAGCGTGACGGGGTCGCCGATGCGTATCATGCCGAGGGCCTCTTCCCTGTTTGACGCCCCGATATCTATAAACAGATCGCTCCATTTGGGTAATTTATTGTTTTCACGGTCCTGGAGATGAATGGCCGTATTACCGATCACACCGCTGACAATGCCGTCACGACTGTGTATGAAAACCTTGCGGGCCCGGGCAATACCAGGATCGCTGCCCCCTACCCTGTTAATGTATACGAATCCGGATTCATCTACATATTGAATGATCATCCCGATCTCATCACAATGCGCTTCAAGCATCACGGTGATCGCTGACGGGTCTACATCCAGCCGCGCTGCCGCAGAGCCATAGGCATCGGTTTCAACCAGGTCAGCTGCAGAACTGACATAATCCAGCCAAACCTGCTGTCCGGCTTTTTCGAATCCAGCCGGACTCGGGGTTACAAGTAGATTTTCCAGAAATTCTGCTGCTCTTTTGTCAAATGTCATATTTCTCCAGAGTTAAGATGATCCGAAGGTTAAATAATACTTATTTTCACAGACCATTTCAGTACCTTATGATAGTAATTTCGATTGCAACAAGTTGCAGTAAGAATATCATTCACAGACAACGTGGCTGCAAACGTCCGGCACCAGCGGCATCAATACCTTGTGAGGATTCCTGGTACCAGTTATGGATAAATCCACCCAATACAAAATATTCACGGATCCGGTTCACGGCTTCATCCATGTGCCGAAAGGTCTGGTTTTGAAATTGCTAGACCATCCTTATGTGCAGCGACTTCGAAGAATCCGTCAACTTGGGCTGGCAAATATGGTATTCCCCGGTGCCGAACACTCCCGTTTTTCCCATGCCCTGGGAGCTCTTGGACTTATGCAGCGGGTGCTTCACCATCTGCGGGAGCGGGACACCACCATTACCCACAAGGAATTTGAAAGCACGCTTATTGCCATTCTACTTCACGATATCGGCCACGGTCCATATTCCCATACCCTGGAAAAAGGCATTATCCGGAACACCCATCACGAGGAACTCACCCTGATGCTGATGGAGGACCTCAACCGCCAGTTTGAGGGACAGCTGGATACGGCTATTGCCATCTTTACCGGAAAATACCCCAAAAAATTCTTGCATCAGCTTATTTCTTCTCAACTCGATATTGATCGCCTGGACTACATCAGGCGTGATGGCATGTTTGCCGGCGTGCAGGAAGGTGCCATCGGTATTGACCGGATCATCCGGACCATGCGTGTCCATCAGGGAAATATCGTGATTGACAAGAAAGGCATCTATGCTATCGAAAATTATATCGTTGCACGCCGCCTGATGTATATGCAGGTCTATTTACACAAAACCGTGCTTGGCGGTGACAAATTGCTTCTCGCCATACTTCAACGGGTGCGGCAACTCCTGGAGCAGGGAGTTGATCTGCCCTTTTATTCCCCTGCACTGGAATTCTTCTTCAAGGACAAAGAGGCCGCGTCGAAAAAAGTCAACAGAAAGATACTCAATTCATTTGCAGATCTCGACGATAATGATATCTTGATGAATCTAAAGTACTGGCAACATTTTGATCAGGTCGTGTTGCGGGATTTATGCCGGCGTTTTCTCAATCGCGATTTCTTCCGTACCACGTTTCTTGACAGAAAGCCAACGGTAAAACAGCTGACTAACTGGAAACAACAGACGGCAGATGCGCTCAGGCGTATGGAGTTGCCAACTGACGAGCATACCATAGATTGTTACCTCTTTCACGATTTCAGCCAAAGCGAAGCCTATACCTACCACAGTGACGGCATCTGGATACTCCAGAATGATGATGTGGCAGTTGAGTTCTCCAAAGCATCTGATAATCAACATATCCTGGCTTTGACAAAGCCGGTTATCAAGCATTACCTGGTTCATCTCAAAGAAGTATCTCTCGACATCTGACTCTCATGAGTTACCGAATCATAGCGTTTATCATTGCAGCCGGACTCGTCGCTTTCTTTCTGGCGACAGGGACAGACAGCGTCCATGCGGACAGCACCTTGCCGATGGATGAATTGACGGACTCCACTATCATGGCGGCCCCATACTTTGCGCGGACAGCCTTTTCACATCAGTGTCTGAAAGTGGAGCGTGACGGCAAAATCATTGACCTCCCGGAAAACAAAGAACTGATACCGGGTGATATTGTAGAAACCTGCTCCAGGCACTTCGCCCTGATTGACTTCTATCCGGCTGGCACCATGATCCTTTATCCCGCTTCCAGGGCAACCATAGTATCGGATGGATCTGAATTGCTACTCAAAAGTGCTGAATTGCTGTTTGAAAGCGATTTGTCCGAGTCATCGTTTCCCGATGTTGTTCGCTGCTTTGACGAAACGCTGTATCACATTCATGATGCACCATCTGTCTCTTTTGGAGTTCACTGCCGGGGCGAATCCGGCATGATCCTAACATCAAAAACCGGATCCTTGTGGTGGACTTGCCGCGATGTTCCTTGTGAGATTCCCGCCGGACAGGGCCTGATGGGCCGCATAACAACGGCCAATTATTCCGAAGTCACACTTCCGGCACAGCCACATATCACAACCGTCTATGTCATTCCACAACGTCAGGCGAAAGATCCGCTTCCGGACAGTGACCCGGAAGCAGATGCAGAAATAAATTCAGATGACAAGAGCGGGTTTTCGGCAACCATCATGTGGAATCGGGTGGAGATGGCGGATCAGTATCTGGTACATATTTACCAGGATACAGAGGAGCGGATCCATCATGTGCTGACGCTTCACCACAAAAACCGATTTGCTGCCGAATTACCAGGGCCAGGCCGGTACATAGCGAGAATAATGGCAGTAGATTTTTACGGGGTTTCCGGAAAATGGTCAGCCCCGTTCTCCTTCACCGCAGATCACGATGAGTTTGTTGGGGAGGATAGTTTGGATGCATTGTCCCCCGGCAATACGGTTCAAAGTGAAAACACGGTCCCAAACCCGGACAGCGACTCACTTCTGCCCGATAACGGGGACCGGCATCTGTAACCGGCGCTCTATGGGAAGCATGCCAGGCCCACTACTGCAACATTCCCTTCCTTTTCAGGAAACAAGCCGGCCTATCACTCAAACAAGCCGGCCCTGAGCACCTTGTTGTGGGGATCGACACGAAGTGCTTCCGGGCGGGATACTGTAATCACCGATTCACCGTCGGGGATCACCACCCGCAACTCTTCGCCATCCCATACTTCCACCGGCATGGGAAAATCGCGGCCTGATGGTACCGACCAGGTCAGGATCAGTCCGTCTTCATGTGTCTGTTCCAGCAGTTCGGGCAAAGCGCTGTATCGAAGGTAAGCGTCAAAAAACCACCCAAGATCACGGCCCGTTATCTCCTCTGCAATAGCAATAAATTCTTCGGTATCAGTATATCTGGACGGGACAGGCACTTTTTTTGCGGTTTCCTGGTGACCGGTATCTGAAGGAATTCCTTCTGGATATATCATTTTTCTGAAAGCGCGGAAAAA
>SKUI01000187.1 GCA_007122185.1 Rhodothermia bacterium
CAAGATACTCCGGCAGGAATTTGCCGATATCATCGCGGCTGAACCCGAATGCCATCTGGGTCAGGTCGTTGGTCCCGAATGAGAAGAAGTCGGCCAGCGGGGCGATCTCATCGGCTGTGAGCGCCGCCCTCGGCACCTCGATCATGGTACCGATGAGGTATTCCAACTTCTTGCCGGTCTCTTCCAGAACTTTGTCAGCCGTAGTCTTGATCACTGCTTTCTGATCTTCAAACTCCTCGGCGGTTCCAATCAGCGGAACCATGATCTCGGGGAAGACCTTCATACCTTTGTCCTGCACTTCGACGGCGGCTTCAATAATGGCACGGGTCTGCATTTCCGTGATCTCCGGGAAGGTAATTCCCAGACGGCATCCGCGGTGTCCCAGCATGGGATTGGCTTCCTGAAGGACGGATACACGGCTTTTCACCTTGTCAAAGCTCATGTCAAGCTGTTTAGCAAGGGTCTTCATCTCATCCTCATCATGCGGGAGGAACTCGTGAAGCGGGGGGTCCAGCAGGCGGATGGTGACAGGCAGGCCGTCAAGCGCCTCGTAGATCTCCATGAAATCCTGCTTCTGGTAGGGAAGCAGTTTTTCAAGGGCCTTGCGCCTGTCCGCTTCCTTGTCGCTCATGATCATGCGGCGCACAGCGATGATCCGTTCGCCTTCGAAGAACATGTGCTCGGTGCGGCACAGGCCGATTCCCTCGGCACCGAACTCCCTGGCTTTGGTGGCATCTTCACCGCGGTCAGCATTGGTACGGACATTCATGGTGCGGAACGTATCCACCCATTCCATAAACTTCTGGAAATCATCGCTCATTTTAGGCGGCTCAAGCGGCAGCTGTCCCAGTACAACTTCACCGGTGGTTCCGTTGATCGAGACCCAGTCGCCCTGTTTGATGGTCTGCTTCCCATCGGTCATGGATTTGGTCTTGTAGTTGATGACGATATCGTCGCATCCGACTACACAGGGTTTGCCCCATCCGCGTGCCACAACAGCCGCATGGCTGGTCATGCCTCCGCGGGATGTAAGGATTCCCTCGGCCACATGCATGCCGCCAACGTCATCCGGACTCGTCTCCACCCGAGCCAGGATCACTTTTTTCCCTTCCACATGCGCCTCTTCCGCTTCCTGAGGTGTAAAGTAAACACAACCTACGGCTGCGCCGGGCGAGGCAGGCAATCCCTTGCCGATAACCTTTTTCTCCTTGATCGCTTTTTCGTCGAATTGGGGATGGAGCAGCTGGTCGAGCTGCGCGGTGGTAACAAGTTGGTTGACCGCTATTTCCTTGTTAACCAGTCCCTCTTCCACAAAATCCACGGCTATTTTCAGGGCTGCGGCACCGGTGCGCTTTCCACTTCGGGTCTGGAGGATGTAAAGCTCTTTTTCCTGGATCGTGAACTCGATATCCTGCATATCCTGGTATGCCTTCTCGAGCTTCTGGGTATGCCTGACCAGTTTGTCGTAGACATCAGGCATGTCATTATTCAGTTCGGAAATATCCTTCGGCGTGCGTATTCCAGCCACAACATCTTCTCCCTGTGCGTTTTTCAGGTATTCACCATAGAGTTTGTTCTCGCCGGTACTGGGATTCCGGGTGAACAGAACGCCCGAGCCGCTCGTATCGCCCATATTCCCGAAAACCATGGCCTGAACGTTCACGGCTGTTCCGAGCAAGCCGGTGAGATTGACGATCTGTCGGTATCTTACGGCGCGGTCTGCCATCCATGAACCAAACACCGCATTAATGGAATAACGAAGCTGCTCCATCGGATCCGACGGGAACATGAAGCCGGTTTTCTTTCGGTAAATGGCCTTGAAACGATCCACCAGCTCTCTGAGATCCTCCGCTGACAGATCGGTGTCGTTGGTGACACCTTTCTCTTCCTTTAGTTTTTCCATCGCTTCCTCAAACAGATCATGGGACACACCCATAACCACGTCACCGAACATGTCGATAAAGCGCCGATAGCTGTCCAATGCAAAACGCGCGTTACCGGTTTTCTCGGCAAGCCCTTCAACCACTTCATCATTGAGCCCCAGGTTCAGGACGGTGTCCATCATCCCGGGCATAGAGGCCGCGGCACCGGAGCGCACCGACAGCAGAAGCGGATTTTTGGGATCACCCAGCTTTGCCCCCATCTGCTTCTCCTGGAAAGCGATGCCTTCCCTGAGTTGCTCTTCAAGACCTTCCGGCCATTGCTCGTTGTTTTTGTAATAATGGTCGCAGGCTTCGGTGGTGACCGTCATACCCGGAGGAACCGGCAGCCCCGTACGGCTCATTTCAGCAAGATTGGCACCCTTCCCGCCAAGCAACTCTTTCATGGTGCGGTCGCCATCTGCTTTTCCACCACCAAAAACATATACATATTTTACCTTGTTCATCATAGTATTACCCGATTGTAGTTAGTAACTTCCAAATTGGTATTGCCATGAGGATAAGTCCATATAGAATAATAATATCCATGGCCTACCCGGCCCTTCGGGACAAGCGCTGCCGCCGCTCACAATAGTTTACTGAGGTCCGGCCGGATGCTGTCCTGCAGGAAATACCTTTAAAATATCCACAGGATATACCTTGGCTTTTTGCTCTGTAAATGTACCACCAATTCATGAAAAATTCTAAAAAAATACACATGGGTATTCCCGGGCACGGTGCCTGCAGCATCGCAGCAACCCGGAACGCCCCTGCACGCGGGTGTCGGACGTCATCCATACCGAAACACTTCATAATTCATTCAAATAGATAGCGTACTATTACCGTAACGCTAAAAACACGTATTTTTAACAAGTTAAGCAATATGAAATCGGGCTCATCCGGTCTGACAACCGTTCAGATCACAGGACTGTTTCTGGGCATCTTCGGACTGATTCTGCCGTTCCTGCTTCCGCTTGGCACGCTCTCCTTTGCGGGCCACATCGGACTCGGGATCTTTATATTGGCAGCGATCTTCTGGATGTTCGAACCCATACCCATCTACGCCACATCCATGCTGGTCATCCTTCTGCAGATCGTGCTGCTGAGTGCCCAGGGTCCCATGTACATGGATGCCGAGCTGCCATCCGGCAAACCCGTGGAGCTGCAGGAAAACACGTGGCAGATCCCGACAAATGCCCTGAAGGACGATAATACCGTACTCGTGGTAACAGAGCCGGGGAAAACGGAACCGGTCCGGGTGGATGTGGTCGAGCGCAATGGAAGGCATGTTATTGTGCGCAGCGAGGAACTGACGGCCGATCAGGCGATCGTGACCGACACCGGACATCGCCTGGTCAACTACCAGCCCAACAGTTACACCGACTATCTGGGCACCCTGGCCAATCCGATCATCATTCTTTTCCTGGGTGGATTCATGCTGGCGGAGGCGTCGGTCAAATACAATCTGGACAAGAACCTGACCCGGTACATGCTTTCGCCATTCGGTTCCAGGCCTCGCTTCATCATCCTCGGGCTGATGCTTGTCACAGCGGCTCTCTCTGCGTTCATGAGCAACACCGCCACGGCCGCCATGATGGTTACCGTGATCCTGCCGATTATTGCCCAGCTGGAACCCGGGGACCGGTTCAAGTTCGGGCTGGCCCTCTCCATTCCCATTGCCGCCAACATCGGCGGCATCACCACGCCTATCGGCACGCCGCCCAACGCCATCGTGATTGCGGCACTCACCGAGTACGGAATATCCATCTCCTTCACAGACTGGATTATCGTAGCCGCGCCGCTGGTCGCCATCATGCTCCTTTTTGCCTGGTGGCTGCTTCTTGCCCTATTCCCGCCAAGTGTAGAACGGTTCAAACTGGATATCAAGGGCAAGCTGAACACCAAACCCAAGGCAATCGGACTGTATGTGATTTTTGCTGCCACGGTCCTGCTCTGGATCACCGAAAACCAGCATGGCATACCCAGCAGCATGGTCGCCTTCCTCCCGGTGGCGGCGCTGGTAACCGGACGCATCCTCAACAAAAATGATATCCGGAACCTGCCGTGGGATGTGCTGTGGCTCATGGCTGGCGGTATTTCCCTGGGCATTGGAATGGACAAGACCGGCCTGGCCGTATGGATGATCTCCGGACTTGACTGGGGAGCCATGGGGTACATCGCCCTCATCCTGGTCTTTGCGCTGGTGGCCGTGGGCATGTCCAATTTCCTGTCCAATACCGTAACGGCCACCCTGATGATGCCGCTTGTGATCAGCCTGCATACTTCCGGCGTGATGGGCGACGACTTCAACCTTCTTGTCACCGGTATCGTGATTGCCGTCGCCTGCAGTCTTGCCATGGCACTTCCGATATCCACCCCGCCCAACGCCATTGCCATGTCCACCGGCATCATACGCACCAAGGACATGGCCCGGGTCGGTGTTATCATCGGCACGGTCGGAGTCATGCTTGTTCTTGCGTACGCCGTCTTTTACTGGCCATTAGTCACAAATTAACCTCAACAGCGATACCATTACCACTGACCTATGGAAAGATCCGATATCTATATCCTCTGCATTGAAGATGAACAGGAAGTGCTGGATGCGGTCGTCCGGGACCTTGAAAAACTGGAAGAGCAGTTTCCGGTTGAAACGGCGAATACCGCCGAGGAGGCGCGCGACGTGATCGGAAAGCTTCTGGATGACGGCAAGAAGATCGGCCTGATTCTCTGCGACCATATCCTTCCGGGGGATAATGGTGTGGAACTGCTCATCGAATTGCACAACGACGAGCGGACCCATGCTTCCCGCAAAGTGCTGCTTACCGGACAGGCCGGGCTGGACGATACGGTCAGGGCTCTGAACGAAGCCCGTTTGCACCACTACATCCCAAAGCCATGGACCAGGCAAGAGCTGCTGGAAGCAGCTGTCAATTTGCTGACCGATTTCGTAATTGAGGAAGAGGAGGATATTCTGCCTTACATGAGCACGCTTGATGCAGAGAAGCTTTCGGAGTCCATCAGGACCCGCAGAAGCATCAGTGACGAGTAGCTTCAGTGAAGCATGACAACGGACCGGCCTCCCTCAGCTGCAGAATGAAGATCCATCCGATTTTTTAGGATAACGACCATGATATTAAACTTTGCCAAAAACTGGCTCCAGGACCCCAGCCGCATCACCAGGCAGATTGCCAAGTATCTCCAGGCATCCGGTGCTTTTGACGTGGAAGTGCTGGATTTTGAAAAGGATGACCGGTTTTTCAGCGAAGGGGACTTCAATGAATCGGTCTTCATCCTTCTGGAGGGAACGGTGCAGCTGTCGAAGAAGACACAGACCGGGCGCAATATCACCGTTGACTGGCTGCGTCCGGGTGCACTCGTGGGGCTCATTTCCTTTGTGACCGGAGAACCGGTGCTTACAACGGCTGTTGCCGCTAGTCCCTGCAAGGCCATCAAGATGAAGGAAAAGGACTTCCTGGAACTGCAGCGCAGCCGGGGCGAGGTGGCCCTGCTGGCCCAACAGCTGATAATCGGCAACCTGATCGATCGCTACCATCATGTGGTCTCGGTCCACGTGGAACTGGAAAGCATCAACGACACCCTTGAGCGGGAGCGGAACCACTTGCGTGAAGCGCTCAAGCAGCTGGAGGAAACCCAGCACCGACTGATCAGCCAGGAAAAAATGGCCACGCTCGGACAGCTGGTTGCCGGTATCGCCCATGAGATCAACAATCCGGCTGCAGCCATGCTTCGCGCTTCTGAAAACCTGCTGGAATATCTCCCCGATATCATCCAAAAGGCCGATCCGGACCAGGAATATCACTACGATAAATTTTTCCGGCTTGGCCTGCGCCGCGTATTGCGGGATTCCGACCAGCAGCGGCAGAAACTGAAGGAGTGGGAAAAGGCCTATCCCGACCTTCCGCGGAGCCTGCTCAGGAAAGTGACCTCCATGAGCGATGAGGCGCTTGCGTTTGTGAAGGAACAGATCGGCGACAAGCCCGGCGCACCACGGCGCACAGAACTCGAAAGCATGATCCTTTTTTACGAGAGCGGATATTTCCTGAAAAACCTGCAATCCAGCACCAAGCGCATCGGCGAAATCGTATCCAGCCTGAAGAGTTACAGCCGGCAGGACAAGGGCAAATACGAAAAAGCGGATCTCCGGGACGGACTCAATGACACGCTGCTGCTGCTGTCCAACCGGCTCAAGA
>SKUI01000177.1 GCA_007122185.1 Rhodothermia bacterium
TTCCTGTTGAATGCCCTTTTCGCGAAACCGCCCGATTTGTTCTTGATGGCCTCAAGGGCTTCCACCGACCGCGGAATTTTGTCCGGCGACGCAAACCACTCCGGATGGGAGGCAAAGACATCCAGCAGCTCGCGCAGCAGCGCATCCCGCTCCTCCCGCCAGCGCTTCGAGACCTCGCCGATCCAGCCGGGATACTCTGCGGGCGACAGCAGCGCCAGTTCTTCCAGCGCCTTGTCATCCACCCCCGACAACTCATTCATGAACTTCTCAAAATCGGAAACGGAGAGCCGGGTAAGCTGACGCTGCAGCGCTTCGTGATCCTTGTACTTGCTGTAAAACCGCTTGCGCCACTCCATCATCCAGAGCACCTCATCATAATCGCTCAGCAGTTCCAGCGCCCCGTCAACGTTGCGCTCATGATCCGGACGGCCGAACGCGTGCGGTGCATCCGGCACCGATATTTCGGTGACCTCATCCGGAAAATATTGCAGGATACGGTTACAGAAGGAGTGAAATGTCGAAATATAGTTGTGCGAGAAGCGCTGGCGGGTGGCCTGCAGGTGCTTCGAGGCACCGATATTCCGGTTGATGGCGGCATAAATGCGCGAGCGCATTTCCGCGGCGGCAAAGTCGGTGAAGGTGAGGGCGAGCATGCGCTCCAGCGACACCCGGTTTTCAATGAGCTGGTGGATGACACGCTCGGTGAGGTTGTGGGTCTTGCCCGTGCCGGCGCCGGCTTCCAGGATGAGGTATCCCTTGTGGCGGCGAATCCGGTCGGTGATCGCGTCCGGCGTCTGTTCCATATCGTAGCTTGCAAAATCGTTACCTGCAGCATTGTTACGTGCAGCATTGTCGCGTTCATCCGCCATCCGCATCCTCCCAGAACGGTTCGAACAGGTAGTACCGGTCCAGTTCAAATTTCAGTTTCTTTTTGCGTCGCCGGGACACCTCGCGGTTCCTGCGCTGCTGCTGGATCCGGACATCGTAGCGGTTGATATGCTTGAAATCCGACCAGGCGGGATCGCCGGTGAGACTGACGTGGAACCGTCCCGAACGGATCGCCTCCACAATCCAGGATATCCGCAGCTGCTCAATGGCCTGCATGAACGCGTCCATCTCCACCTCCGGCTTGAATTTATGCATGGTCTTTTTCCTGCCGGACCCGTCCTTCTTCATGGAATGCGCTTCATCGATCAGCTCCGCCGAACCTAGCGCATAATCGCACTTTACGTCTTTCTTCTTCCCGTTGATCGGCAGGGTGTAATATCCCGCCACGAACTGCGCCAATCCCCTTTGACGCAGGAACATGGCATAGACCGGAAGCTGGAACCCTTTGCCTTCAATGATGCTGTTGTAGGACCGGGTCCCGGATTTGCCCGATTTGTAGTCGAAGATCAGCGCCCGCTGCCCGTCGGCGGTCACATCGATCCGGTCGATCATGCCCCGGAAAAATACCGGCACACCCGCCATTTCCTTCTCGAAACTCCACTTATGCTCCATCCGGAACCCTGACTCCGGATAGAAGACAGCGGGACGCGCATCTTCTACATCCGTCAGGTAATTCTCGCGTCCCGCGGCCTCCCGCTCCAGGAACCACCGCGTCACCCGTTCCAGGTTTTTCTCCAGTATCCCCGGAAACGGACTTTGCGGATTGCCGAGCTGATGGCGATACGCCTCGGTCAGCCGCCGCCGTATGCGACCCATCCGCTCCGTCGCCGCATCGGGTTCCTCCTGAGGCCAGACCGGCGGCCCCTCATCCGGTGTCTCCGAATAGAACTCCTCCAGGATCTGGTGCAGCAGGCTGCCCTTGATATTTGACTCGGCGTCGTCCTGGTACTCATGCAACGGCTTCAACCGGAGCACGTATTTGAAAAAGTACTCGTGCGGCGAGCCGGCATACGTATCCAGCCGGCTTATGCTCATGCGCATCACTCCTTCGTCAAGCTGCTTTCCGAGCCATTGCGATGTGATTTCCGGGTCGATCACCCCGTCGTAGCGCCCCATTTCATGCGGATTTTGACGCGCTTTCTGCACCGCCGCCGCAAGCTGCCATGCATATCTGTCAGGCTGTTTTCCTGTTATGGAAGCAGGGTTTTTCTGGTGGATGCGGTCCCAGGCGGCACGTTTTCCGGAAGACTTGAATGACGCACCATACTCGCTTTTCGACTGCGTCATTTTACCGTCAACTATGCGGCCTTCGGCATCGATAATGTGTGCCGGACTGTCCTGCTGCGTAAAGGTGGCCACAAGCCGGCCAGCTTCAAACTCGCTCATCAGCCATTTTTGCGAGGTTATTGGCCAGGGACGAAAATCCTCTTCTTGCCGGCTGTCAAGCAGCTCCAGCCAGAGCGGTGACGGCATAACGGATTTCTGCGCGACAAGTGAGGGCCTGCTCAGATAACGCGGTTTGTCTGATGAAAGCAGCCGCTGGAACTGCATGCGCGCTTCCAGATATCCTTCCGATCCATCCTTTTTTGTGAGCAATTTCAGTGTTTTCTCGTAACGGAATTGCAGAAAATCGGGTTTCTCCGGGCGGGGGAACCCTTCCTCGTGAAGGCCCAGTACAAATACGGTCTTGTCATGCACCTCCGGCAGTTGACGGATTTCGGTTAGCAAAATGCCGCCGGGACATTCCTGCGGACGCTCCCTCGTCTCTTTCAGTCGCAGCTCCAGCACCCTGAAAAATTCGCGCCTTGGCATCAGGCGGCCAAGGCCCAATCGCGCTTCTGCCTGTCTGAGCTTCTCCAGGATAATCTCCAGCAGCTCCTTTGCCTCGTTGGCTTCCCGGCTCATCAAATCCCCCTGAAGACGCAGCAACGTCCGGGTCCATTCCACCCACGCTGACAGCGTCTGCCGCTCCGGTGTGTCGTAGAAGCGACGAAGCGCATCCAGATGATCCAGCACGGAAGAGTAAAACTCCCGGTTGCGTCGTTCCTGGTTCCGCCGTTGTTCCTCCCTCTCTTCGTCGTCCTCAAAATGGATATGATCCAGCAACCAGTCAAACACCCGGTCCATGCCCGAGGCCGCCTCGTCCAGCGTCCGGAAGTTGTACTCCCGGCAGAACTCGGAAAAATGCCGGATGTTGGGCGCCTTGTTTTCGTCGTGATCCTGCAGGTCGGGCAGCACCAGGCGGTTGTCGGCGAACACGCGGGCGACATCATCAATGGGGAATTCGTTGTCACCGAGCTTGAAATAGGTCAGCAGGCGCCGGATGAACGGGTTGCTGATGAGCGCAGGCCCACGGCTGGTGTACAGCGGGACTCCAAACCTTCCGGCAACGGACGCGACCATCGGCTCGTAAAGCGACAGGTCGCCGGTCAATATCACCACGTCCTCATAACTCCTGATGGCCGCTTTCTGTTTATGATTCTCACTGCTCTCAGACATCATCGACAAAATCTGACGCACGGCCTGCTCCAGCTCTTCCCTTGGATGATGGAAGGTATCCACGCGGATAATATCGCCAGAAAGCCCTGCGCCTGGAGGTCTGGCCTCAGCAGGCCCAGCAGCTGGAAGTCCCGCGTCAGGAGACCCAGTGCCGGCAAGGCCGGCGGCCGGATCATCTACAAAACGAATGGAGACAAGTTCCGCCGCCTTGATAAGTTCTAATGCATGCCTGCGGACCGGGTCGATCTCATCGGTGAGATACAGTACAATTTTTTTATGACGCACCACAGACTCATTGCAGTGTGTCATCTTTCCGGGTAGCTGCTCACGGTCCACCCACTTCTTCCTGTCCATCCGGAGCTCATATTCCTGCAGCAACCCGGCCAGCACATTGGCGTCGCGTGTCATCCCGGATCCTGAAGTCCGCTCTTTTTCCAGGAGCATGCCGGGACGCAGATGCTCCCGGTACAGGTCGGCAATGATGTTGGATATGGCCGTAACGGAGGTCATACCGGCAAAACGGCGATACTCGGGGTTCCCGTGACTGGAGAGCCACTGTTCCAGCCAGAGCGTGCGTTCTTCGGGCGACGGTACCAGTACGGGCAGGTCCTCATCCGCCAGGCTGTGCATGGCCAGCTCCTCGACAAAGGAAGTGATCGTACGGATGTCAGGGGCGAAATCACCGCTATCCCGCTGCCATTTTTTGCGCACCTCGCGCTCCATCAACAGGTTGCTCACCAGGACGAGCGTATCCGGGCTTCGGCCCTCCTCCAGCAGAATCTGCCAGAGTTGCGCCGGATCCTGACTGGCATGTTCACGGGTCCACTTCATGACGATGATGACGCTGCTGACATTGGTATTGTTGCTGACATTGGTATTGTTGCTGACATTGGGAACGGCTCCCACAGATTACCAAAAACAACATCCATTTGAAAAGAAAAAAAGACCTGACAGCCCGGGTCAGCACAGCAGTACGACATTAAGCGTCGTAATACGACCGTAGTCCATGAGGCAATATTTTCTTATGTTCAGGAACCAACACATCCCTTCACCAACGGAAAAAACCATGTCACTTCTCTGGTTTCTCATCATCGGTATGATCGCAGGCTGGCTGGCCGGACTCATCATGCGCGGGAAAGGCTTTGGCCTGCTGGGCAACATGATCGTCGGCGTTTTGGGAGCGATGGTCGGCGGTTACATGTTCTCGTTTCTGAACATATCCACCGGTCACGGACTCGTCGGTTCGCTGTTCACGGCACTCGTGGGCGCCGTGGTGTTCCTGTTCCTGGTCCGATTGATAAAAAACCTGTGAGGCCTGCATGCCCAAACCCGTTCAAAAAGATGAGATTGTAAACCTGCTGGAAGAGATCGGCACGCTGATGCGGCTGGCCGGCGAAAATGACTTCCGCGCCATGGCGTTCGACAGGGCTGCCAGAACCATCGAAAGTTTGGATGATGACATTAATAAATATATTGAAGAGCAGACACTTACGGATCTTAAAGGAATAGGAAAGTCGATTGCTTCCGATGTCTATGCCTATGCCGAAACCGGCAGTGTCGAGGTGCTTGAAAAACTGCGGAAGCAGGTGCCGGACGGCCTCATCGCCTGGCTGGGCATATCCGGCATGGGTCCCAAAAAAATCTACAAGATCCACAAGGAACTGGACATCACCGAAATTGCGGAGCTGAAGGAGAAGTGCCGGGACGGTTCTGTGGCCGCGCTTCCGGGCATGGGTGAGAAAACGGCGGAAAAGATCCTCAAATCCATTGCCTGGATGGAGGAATTTTCCGAGCGTTGCCGGATCGACGAAGCTACGGAGGTGGCAGAAGTGTTCTTTGAGAAAATGAAGGATGCGGATGGCGTCAGGGAAATTTCGGTGGCCGGCTCGCTTCGACGCGCCTCGGAGACCATTGGCGACATCGACCTCCTGATTGCGGCGGATGAGAAGGACGCGTTATCGCTGATGGATCGGTTCACGAATCTCGAAGGGGTGATGGAGGTGCTCGGGCAGGGCGAGACCAAGAGCTCCGTTCGGTCGAAGGAAGGCCGCCAGGTGGATCTGCGCATCGTCAGCCCGGATCACTATCCCGCCGCTCTGATGTACTTCACAGGCAGCAAGGAGCACAATGTGGCCCTGCGCCAGCGGTCCCGCGACAAGAAACTCCAACTCAACGAATACGGCCTTTTCCACCTGGGCAAGGACAAACAGGCCGATTTTGACCGGCCGCTGAAGGCGAAATCAGAGACAGAGATCTACGGACATCTCGACCTGGGGTACATCCCGCCCGAACTGCGTGAGGATCACGGGGAGTTCGAACTGGCAAAGGCCGGCAAGGTCCCGGAACTCGTGGAACTGTCGGACCTGCGCGGGATCCTGCATGCGCACTCCACCTGGAGCGACGGCAAGCGGTCCATCCGCGATATGGCCGAAGCATGTATTGAGCGGGGATATGAGTATCTCGGTCTCACCGACCACTCGCGCACGGCGGCCTATGCCGGAGGACTCTCCATCGAACGGATCCGGCAGCAGTGGAAGGAGATAGACGCCCTCAACAAGGAATTTGCGGACGATGGCAAGAAGTTTGTCATCCTCAAAGGGATTGAATCCGATATCCTGTCGGACGGCAAACTCGACTATCCCGACGACCTGCTCGCCGAATTCGACCTGGTGATCGGCAGCGTGCATTACGGGCTGGACTATCCCCCCGAAAAAA
>SKUI01000193.1 GCA_007122185.1 Rhodothermia bacterium
CCGGGCGGATCGTGAGGTCCGGGCGGATGCGGAACCGGCAACCCTGCGTTTCCTGCAGACGGATACCGGCCGTCTCCGCCTGGAGGGTAAAAAATTTGATTTTGTCGTCTGCAACCACGTCCTGCATCACCTTTCCGACGAAGATATTGCAGCGTTTCTGGATGACCTGGCGGCACTGTCCGTCCGGCGGGTAATCTGCAGCGACATCGAACGCTCGGCCATCGGGTATGCCCTTTTCTCGGTCGCCACATGGCCGCTCTTCCCGAACTCGTTCATTCGTGCCGATGGACTCATATCCATCCGAAAAAGTTATCGGCCGAACGAACTTCGGGCCATTCTGCCTCAGGGCTGGCGAGTTGTCCGGCAGTTCCCTTTCCGACTTCTGGTTTTATATGACAAGGCTGATTTTATGTACCGAGGCTGATTTTATGTACCAAGGCTGATTTTTCTGTACAAAGTCTGATGTAATGTGACAAAACTGATTTGAACCGAAATGTATCTTTCCGAAGAGAAAACGTATGACCTGATCATCACGGGAGCCGGTCCGGTGGGTTTGCTGGCCGGGATCCTGGCGCAACAGGCCGGGCTGGATGTTCTGTTGCTTGAGCGGAACAGCGAACCGATCCTGCATTCCCGGTCCATCGGGATCCATCCCCCGTCACTTAGGCTGCTTTCGGAAGCGGGGTTGCTGGATCCTTTTCTGGAAAAAGGCCTGATCATCCGGCAGGGGCACGCCATGTCCCGTCACCGCGCGCCGCTTGGCACCCTTGATTTCCAAAAGATTTCGCCGCCTTTCAACTACATCCTGACCATACCGCAGTGGATCACGGAGCTGATTTTTTCACAAAAACTGGTCGAACTCAAACCCGGGATCCTGCAGCGTGGCATCACGGTCACGGGCATCGAACAAACACAGGATCACTGCGAGGTGGCCGTGGAAGAGGCCTGGAACGGCAGGACCATAACCCTGCGTGCAAAGCTGGTCCTGGGCTGCGACGGGAAACGAAGCACGGTGCGGCAGCTGACCGGGATCCCTTTCGATGGCGGACCCTATCCGCATCGGTATGCCATGGGTGATTTCACCGATCAAACCGGCTATGGCACGGATGCGGTGATCTTTTTGAGTCCGGCCGGACTCGTGGAGTGTTTTCCGTTGCCAGGCGGCATCCGGCGATGGGTGATGCAGCTTGTCCAGGCGGATCCGGCAGAAAAAGCCCCGGCCTTTGCGGATCAGGTGCAGCAGCGATGCGGTATCGGTCCCGACCCGACAAGCTGCTCCATGTTTTCCGTTTTTGGCGTGGAGCGTTACCTGGCTGGGCGTTTCTGGAAAGGCAGGGTGGTGCTGGCCGGCGACTCGGCCCATGTTGTAAGTCCGATAGGCGGACAGGGCATGAACCTGGGCTGGATCCACTCCGCGGAGGCGGTTCGCGGCATGGCCTCCGTCATCCGGGACGGGGTTCCGTTGGACGTCGCTTCACGCAAGTATGATCGCAAAGCGCGGAGCCGGGCCGGAAAAGTGATCCGTCGGGCCGAATTCAACATGCTTTTGGGCAATCGAAGCCGGTTCCCGGGCTTGCGCAACCGGGCGGTGCGCCTGCTGCTGGGCACTCCGCTCAGGAGGTCACTGCGCCATCGTTTCACCATGCAGGGACTATAAAAAAAGCCCGCTCATCCGTGGGGATGGCGGGCCAATGCAAGTAGTAAGGCCTGATGTTCCTTACGTTGGTTAGGGTTGTATGCACAATAACGGAAAAACAGCCGACGATGTCAACAAAACGATACCAACAAAAACGATATCAACAAGCGTCTATTCCGTTACTGACAACAATATAACGCATCATAATAGCAGTATCATATGTCAATGCAACCGAAAGACAGATCCACAGGATCCGTGTCCCTGCAGCTGCTCTCATACCATGTGATGCATAGTTGTTACCCAAGCATTTGCCTGGCTTCGTGATAGCGCCGGGCCACGGCATCCCAGTCAACGACATTCATGAAGGCGCGGACGTAGTCGCCGCGACGGTTCTGGTATCTGAGGTAGTAGGCGTGTTCCCATACATCTATCGGCAGCAGCGGGACCGTCACCATCGGCGACAGGTTCTGGTGCTTCTCTGCCTGGAACACAAGCAGCCGGTCGCCGAAAGGCTCCCATGCAAGAATGCCCCAGCCGCTTCCCTCCACAGCACCGGAGGCGGCGATGTAGTGCGCCTTGAATTTTTCGAAATTTCCGAAGGATGTGTTGATGGCCCGGACAAGATCGGCATCCTGTGGTTCCCCGCCGCCATCAGGACTCATGACATCCCAGAAAACAGCATGCAGGAAGTGACCTGCGCCGTGGAATCCCACCTCCTTCGACCAGTGCTTGACCAGTGCAAAATCGTCATTTTCGCGTGCATCCTTCAATTTGGCCAGCGCGTTATTAAGTCCGTTCACGTAGCCCTGATGATGGATGCTGTGATGGAGCTCCATGGTCTGTGCATCGATGTGCGGCTCCAGGGCATCGTAGGAGTAGGCGAGCTGCGGCAGCCTGTACTCTTCCGGATGGTTCCCGGCAAAGGATGCCAGTCCGGCCGATGCGGCCATATCAGACAGGTTTTTTGAGGAGGCAGCGGATGCTGAAGCCAGGGACGACCCCATCCCGACCGTTCCGAGGAAAGCAAATCCGCCCAGCGTGGATCTCAGATAATCTCGTCGATTCATAACATCTGGATTTTATTGTTATTTTTTGTGGCAGTACTCTTTTCTAACACCGAAACAGAAAAAAAGGTTGTCCAGATCAGTTGGGATTCCCACGGAATGCGCTGGCGGTATCCATCAGATTTCCGACCATTAAAAAAACGGATGGCCATGTTTTGCAATGGATCCCGGCTTCAGGTGAAAACCGGAGTTAATCCAGTATAGATGCGGCCACCACATTGGCCACTTTGGCGCGCAGGTCCACCACGCTGGTCGTGTCATCCGGATAAACGCGGTTGGTGAGCAGGATCACCGCGGTCCGGGTATCGGGATCCAGCACCATGGACGTACCGGTGTACCCGGTATGGCCGTAGGAGTTCTTTCCAAAGAGATCTCCCTGGTTGGATGCGAACGAGGAGGCCAGGTCCCAGCCCAGGGCCCGGCCGAACGACTCGAACCCTGCCGGAGCGGTCGTCATGGTGCGTACGGTTGCCGGGGACAGGATCCGCTTGCCATTGATGGCGCCGTCATTCAGCATCATCGCGGCAAAAACGGCGAGGTCGCCGGCCGTGGAAAAGAGTCCCGCATTGCCCGAGACGCCACCCATCACTTCACGGGCCAGCGGATCGTGTACGATACCGGCAACGACCCCTTCCCGCCTGTTGTAGACAGTGGGTGCGATACGGTCCAGGATTTCAAGGTCTGCCGGCTCACCGACGGCCAGGAAAAACGTCTCCTGCATTCCGAGCGGAGCGTAAAGATGGTCGCGGGTCCATGAGTGCAGGTCCGTTCCCGTGACGGCTTCCACCACCTGTTGCAGAGTGATGAAGCTCGGGCAGCTGTAGGTCATTTCGGTGCCCGGGGCGGCGCGGTCGGGAAGCGCGCACAGGTGGGCCATCAGGTTGTCCCCGGCTTCGTCACCGAAGGCTCTTTCCAACTCGCGCACCGGGGCATAGGAAGGAAGTCCCGCCGTATGGGTCAGAAGGTGGATGATACGGGGCTGGTCGCGCAGCGGCAGGTCTTCGCCGCCAAACCGGGCAAATTCCGGCACGTATTTGGATATTGGATCGGTGAGCCGGATACGTCCGTCCTCCACCAGTTTCATCGCGGCAGTGGCTGTGGCAAGGGGCTTGGTGAGTGAAGCCAGGTCGAAGATGGTGCCGGTCTGCATATTCTGCAGTTCGGGCACACGCCGGGTCCAACCCCACGCATTTTCATAGACTATGACACTGTCGCGCACCACCACCAGAACGGCGCCCGGGGTTATTTCGGATTTAATGGCAGCGAGGATGAGCGAATCGACCCGTACAAGCTGGCCACGATCCATTCCCATCTCCTCCGGTGATGCATAGGTGAGGGGTTGCGCCGATGCTTTTCCGAACCACATTGCGTGGCCAAGCAGGAGGCCGGCGGTTACCGCCAGCAAAAAAATGACATATCCGTGTTTCATTTTATAACTGTTCCATTAGATCGAGTAGGAAGATTAAAGTATCTGGAAAGATACTTTAATCTGTCCTCTCACACCACCGTACGTACGGTTCCGTATACGGCGGTTCATGAGGCCCTTGAAAGTTTCAGGTGATGGTTGGTCAGGCGAATAAGACCCAGTGATTCAAAGAACTTTGCCGGACAGACCTGATTCATGTGGCTGGCTCCGGCGCTCCAGTTCGCTGTCCGCGACCCGTCGCCTGCCCTGCTCGATGTATGAACGGGCCTGACGCACCGCCTGTCCGGCGTTGCCTTCGGCTTCCTTCAGATTCCAACTCGCGGTGGACACCCTTGCCGTTCGGCTAATGCTTCCCCCTGTCGGGTGCACAGGAGACTTTTACTCCCAAGCGGGTGCGCCCTGCCGGGCGCACCACATACAAAAAGGGCGCATTAACAAGTAATGCGCCCTTTTATCATGTCCCTGTAAGCACGTTCACCCGAAGATAAACATGCATTTGTAATATGGGTTAACCTGAAATGAAATGCAAAAAAAATATCTGTTTTAAAAGCGCTTTTCCGCGACGCATCCCTCCCCATGCAGGCATCTTGTACAACAAAATGTGTATCGGGTTTGCCATGGCTCCGCGCAACGGCATATTACAGGCTCACAGTGGAATTTCAGGATGATTCCTTATTTGCAAGATTTACAATAATCTTTTATCTTTCCAGACTTGTCATAAAACATGTTTTATTTAGTGATTCTAAAAAATATATCACCGTGAAAACCGAGAGCTTCAAAACATATTCGGCCAAACCTGATGACATCCGGAAGAAATGGCTGGTAGTGGATGCAGAAGGCCAGCCTCTGGGTCGTCTTGGGAGCAAAGTTGCTTCCATTCTCCGGGGCAAGCACAAACCCGAGTTCACTCCCCACATGGATACCGGCGACAATGTCATCGTGATCAATGCGGAAAAAGTGAGTCTCTCCGGAAAGAAAATGCAGCAAAAGCAGTATTTTCGCCACTCCGGATATCCCGGGGGAACCAGGTTCACCACTCCGGAGGAGATGCTGAAAAAAGATCCTACTTTTCTTGTTCGCAATGCCGTAAAGGGCATGCTTCCAAAAAACCGGCTCGGCCGAAAAATCTTAACCAATCTGCGTGTTTTTGCCGGACCGGATCACACCCTGGTCGCGCAGAAACCTGAAAAAATCGAACTCTGAACATGGCTAATCAATCTTTTATCGGCCGTAGAAAAACTTCGACTGCACGCGTATACGTTCAGCCCGGCAAAGGGGATATCCTGGTCAACAACAAACCGTTTGAGACCTATTTTGTGCTGCCATCGCAGCAGATCACCGTCAACCTTCCGTTCAAGGTCACTGAAACCACCGGCAAGTACGATGTCAAGGTCACGGTCCGCGGAGGCGGCATTACCGGACAGGCTGATGCCGTGCAACTGGGTATCGCGCGCGCATTGAACACACTTGAGCCGGAAACGCACAGCACACTGAAGTCCCACGATCTGCTTACCCGGGACGACAGGATGGTCGAACGCAAAAAATACGGCCAGCCGAAGGCGCGGAAGAAGTTCCAGTTCTCCAAGCGCTGATTTTTACCTTACCGAAATCATTATCACACATATGCAGCGACTCATGGCTGGGTGTCCGGGATCCCGTAAGGGTGATCGGATTTGTCCATGAGGTTGACCTGCATAGTGGACAAACCTCAACATACAACTCCTACGATCATGGCAAAAGCAGCCTCTGTCGAAGAGCTTCTCAAATCGGGAGCACACTTCG
>SKUI01000117.1 GCA_007122185.1 Rhodothermia bacterium
CGAATCCCACCTCCACAAGTGTGATGTCGCGATGCTCCGCAAGAGCCCTGGAGAGCCCGGTGTTATCGAAAAAAACATTCCGGCTTTCGGTCAGTGCACCCGCAATATTATGGTAATGCTGTTGGAATCGGTTGGAAAAAACCGATCGGGATCCGTCCCGGGTTGTGATGATTTTGGATGCCATGTACAAGGGGCTTGCTTAGCCAAACACCGGGTTGGTGTTTGTGTCCCAAGGTACGGATAATTCCGGCCATTTGCTGTCCAGAAGCGTGAACTGTGGATGCGGCCGGGAGGTGCATTTCAATACCGTGGACTTGCGGATGTGGCCGGAAGGTATGATTCAGAAACGCGGCCGGCAGAATCAGCCGGGAGGCGCACCCGCGGAACAGGGACGATGGACTCAGCTGTTGTGCTTATCCAGAAAATCCCGGTAGAGCGTGACGATTTCCGAGGTGATCATGGCCGTGGCGCCCCAGAGCGGCACCCGGTGCACATCCCAGTAGGGATAGGTCAGTTTTTCATTGCCATGGGAAAGTTTTCTCGTCTTGATATTCTGCTGATCGAGCAGATCCCGGACCGGGACCCAGAATGCCTCGTATACCTCCGAGGTCTGGACGTTCAGAGTAGGCCGGTCCTGACAGAACGCCAACCAGGGATGGATGATGAATCGCGAAGGGGGCACATAAAGAGGGCTCAGGCAATCGGCAATCTCGTATTGATCCGGCTGGATCCCGACTTCCTCGGCTGCCTCCCGCCGGGCGGTATCAACGGGTGTCTCGCCGGGCTCCTGCCGTCCGCCGGGAAAGCTGATCTGTCCGCCATGGTTCGGAAGCTGTCGGTGACGGACCGTATACAGGATGGCGTGAGGCTCAAACAGTGAAAAAAGAATCAGGACGGCACTGTCCCGCGTATTCAGTCCACCCAGATTGTTCATGCCCGGACGCTGGTCCGGCACCGGAGCCATCTTTCTCTGGGCTTGCTCCCCGGGCAGCCTCTCCCTGATGACCCGGCTGCAGAACGATGGGAAAGATGTCGGAAAGTTGGAATCGGCCATGGTGGGTTCGGTCGGCTTAAATGGTATCGCCGGAGGAATTGTCGGGTTAAACGGAATCCTGAAACTGTAGCAGTGTCATTACGTGCTTTTTGTAGCGGACCAGGGCATTGCGTCCCTTGTTGGTGAGCGCCACCATCTTCTGCGGGCGTTTACCGCTGACAATGGTCCTGCTCACAATATACCCCGAATCCTCCAGAATCTGAATCTGCCTGCCGAGGTTGCCGTCGGTTGCCTTGACCGTATTCTTGAGAGTCGAAAAATCGATTTCTTCGGAGTACGCGATGGAAGAGAGCATCGAAAGCCGCAGCCGGTTGTGGATGATGCTGTCGATTTTAGAGTAGTCAAAAATGATGTATTTGGGGCGGCGCATAGGTTGGTTTTGGTGAAAAGCGGGTTACTCCATGTGGCTAAAATTTGTATCTTGTTCAGGTTATAATCAAATAGTTAAAATCTTTTTTTAATGAGTGTATTAGTTGTAGGATCTGTAGCATACGACGGCATTGAGGCCCCGGCCGGCAAAGTGGAGCGCACACTGGGCGGATCGGCTACCTATATCTCCGTGGCCTCGCGTTTTTTTACCAATCCGGTACGGCTGGTCGGTACGGTTGGATATGATTTTGAAGAGCGCGACCATCGTTTTCTGAGGAATCGGGGCATTGATCTGGAGGGGTTCCGCGTAGATGAAGACCAGCGCACCTTTTTCTGGAAAGGCCGTTATCATGATGACATGAATACGCGCGACACGCTGGATACGCAGCTCAACGTCTTCGAACATTTCAACCCTGTCATTCCGGAGGTCTACAAGGGCAGCCGGATTGTTTGTCTGGGCAACATCGACCCGGTGCTGCAGCAACGCGTGCTGGATCAGGTCACGCAGCACAAGCTGACAGTATGCGACACCATGAATTTCTGGATCTCGGGGGCACGGGAAGCCCTTGAGGAGACCATTTCCCGGGTGGATGTGCTTATTATCAACGACGAAGAGGCCCGCGAGATCACCGGCGAGACCAACCTGGTGAAGTGCGCCTCCATGATCCGCGCGAAAGGACCGAAATTCCTCATCATCAAAAAAGGGGAGCACGGGGCACACCTGTATTCCGACAATGCCGTTTTTTCCGCTCCGGCCTACCCGCTTTCCGATATCGTGGATCCGACCGGAGCCGGCGATTCGTTCATGGGCGGTTTTGCCGGGTGGCTTTCCTACTGCGACCGCATCAACGACGAAAATCTGCGGCGCGCCGTGATCTACGGATCGGTCATGGCCAGTTTCTGCGTAGAAAAGTTCGGCACGCAGCGCCTGGCGGAAATAAGCCGGTTCGACATCGACCGGCGGTACGATGCCTTTCGCAAACTGAGTGTAATCCCGCCAAGATCCTGATCTGCAATGGCTGACAGGGAAGATTCCAAAGCGAATAAAAGCCATGCCAGCCGGTCGGGCGGCAAGAGGCCGCCAGAAAAGGTGCCCGTAGACAAGGGGGCGCAGGATCTGGAGTCAACAGAGAAAAGCCAGACGGGCCGATTTCCAGGCCAACCGCCGCACAAGCATGCCGGCAAGGCATCTGGCGAGTCGTACCGGCATGCTGACAAGGCATCTGACGAACCGCCGCACAGGCCCCCGGGAGAGAAAACGCTTGTGCTGGCAACAGGCAACCCCGCCAAGGTCCGGGAACTGAATGAGCTTCTGGAAGGATGTGGCTGGAAGGTACGGGCCCTTTCTGAATTCACGGACGATATCGACATCGAGGAGACGGGCACCACACTCGAAGAGAACGCGGAGATCAAGGCGCGATTTGCATTCGAAACCACCGGGCTTCCGTCGCTGGCCGACGACACGGGACTGGAGGTGGATGCATTGTCGGGACGTCCCGGGGTGCACTCGGCCCGATACGCCGGTCCGCAAGGCGGCGCGGAGCAGAACCGCAAAAAATTGCTGGAAGAAATGGTCGGCGTTACGGATCCCGCACAGCGTACCGCCCGCTTCCGCACCCTGCTGGTCTACATCGGTCCGGATCCCGATGAAAACGCCAGCATGAGAAACGCCGGATCAGGCACAGCGCAAGCCTCAACGCAGACATCAACACAGTCAACAGTGCAAACCGCATCCCAAGCCGGAGCGCAAGCTGAAGATGATCTCAAAGACGATTCCGGCCTGTCCGACAGCACGGACCAGCAGCGGCAGATTCCGAACAGGATGCTGAAGCTTCGCCGGTTCGAAGGTGTCTGCGAGGGACGTATCATCACCGGGGAACGCGGCACCGGAGGCTTCGGCTACGATCCGCTTTTTGTCCCGGACGGATACGAGGAAACCTTCGCCGAAATGGATGCCACCCTCAAAAACAGCATCAGCCACAGGGGGCGCGCCCTGCAGAAGTTCCTGGAGGAAATGGCCTCGTGAGTGATCGGAGGCATCCGGTCCCGCAATAGGACCGGCATCCGGCCCCGTGAAGCGGCCGCCGCGCGTTTAGCAGGTGCCGGGATGGCGGATATGATACCGGCCTGACTGGGGCCTCCGTCAGATGATCTCCTTCTCGCCGGGGATCCAGCGCACGAACGCTTCAATGGCCTCATACTCCGCCATGCCCAGTTTGTCGTAGAGCTCGGCGGTGCCGCGGTTGCGGTCCTCGGCGCGCTGCCAGAACTCGCGCTTGTCGCTTCCCGGGAAGGCCACGTTGTCTTTCTGTGACTGGTGCTTGAAAATGGCGCGGCGTTTGCGGTGCAGTTCATCCGGACTGATAGGCACGGCCATTTCGATCTGGTCGATGTCCCATTCGTGCCACGCGCCCCGATAGAGCCAGACGTAGCAGTCGCGGTACCATTTGTCGTCCATTGAACGACGGACCGCCTCCATGACCGCATCCAGGCACACTTTGTGTGTTCCGTGCGGATCAGCCAGGTCTCCTGCGGCATAGATCTGATGCGGCCGGACCTCGTCGAGCAGCTCCTTGGTGATTCGGACATCCTCTTCACCAAGCGGCATCTTCTCCACCTGTCCCGTCTCGTAAAACGGCATGTGCATGAAGTGGATCTGTTCGTCCGGCAACCCGCAGAAATGTGCGGCGGCGCGAGCCTCCGCCTGGCGTACCAGCCCCTTGATCTGTCGCAGCTCGGGGATGTCCACATCGCCCGGCTTCTTTGTTTTCAGGAAATCCTGGATCTTTCGGAAAATCTTTTCGGCCTCCTCGCCCCTCAGGTCGAATTCCTTGGCGTACACCCGCACGAAATCGGCGAAACGCACCGCATCCTCATCCAGTACCGCTATGTTGCCGGAAGTCTGGTAGGCCACGTGGACCTCGTGTCCCTGGTCAATAAGCCGCAGGAACGTCCCGCCCATGGAGATTACGTCGTCGTCGGGGTGCGGACTGAACAGCACCACACGTTTCGGAAACGGTGCGGCGCGCTCCGGACGGTTGCTGTCGTCGGCGTTGGGCTTGCCGCCGGGCCATCCGGTGATGGTGTGCTGGATCTCGTTGAAGATCTTGATGTTGATGCTGTAGGCCGGACCGCGCTCGGTGACCAGCTCGCCCAGCCCGTTTTCGGTGTAGTCCTCATCGGTGAGTTTTAGGATGGGCTTGTCCACTTTCTGGCACAGCCAGACGACACCGGAACGGATCATCCGGTCGTCCCATTCGACCGAACCCACCAGCCAGGGATTGCGGAAACGGGTCAGCTCGCTGCTGGCGGCCTTGTCCAGATAAAACGTGGTGTTGGGATGGTCCTGCAGGAAAGATGCGGGCACGGAATCGCTCACATCGCCTTCCACCGTGCGCCGTATGATCGGTGCTTTTCCGGCGCCAAACGCCATGACGAGCACTTTTCGGGCTTCCAGCAGGGTGCCGACACCCATCGTGATGCCGTTGCGCGGCACATTCTTCTCCTCAAAAAAGACGCTGGCGGCATCAATGCGGGTCACTTTGTCCAGTGTCACAAGCCGGGTGCGCGACTCACGTGAAGATCCGGGTTCGTTGTACCCGACATGCCCGGTCCTCCCGATTCCGACAAGCTGAATATCCAGTCCGCCTGCCTCCTGGATCTTTCGTTCATACTCCTGGCAGTACTCAAAGACATCCTCCCGTTCAAGCGTCCCGTCCGGGATGTAAATATTGTCCTTTTCGATATCAATATGATCAAAAAAATTCTCGTTCATCGACCTGGTGTAGCTCTGGATTTGCTGCGGATCGATCGGAAAGTACTCCTGGAGGTTGAAGGTGATCACATTGGCAAAACTCAGGTCCTCCTCCTTGTGCATCCGCACCAGCTCTTTATAGACCTGTTTTGTGGATGGACCGACGGAAAGTCCAAGCACCGCAGTCCGGTCTTCCTCCTGGCGTGAGCGGATCAGCTTTGCGATTTCATCGGCCGCGATTTTCGAAGGCTCTCCGGAATCGGCAAACACCCGTGTCGGAATTTTCTCATACTGCTGCAACTCTTTGTTGGCTAATAATTCAGGCATAAGAATATGTAATAATATCAGTTGGCGTAATGTATCCCTGTGTTTTTAAATCAAGCAAAATTACGAGGAGATGCCCTCAATAGCAAGCCAGCGAGGTTGCCGTGACGGGCATGAAGCGGTCCGGGCGGCAATGCATCCACCTGGACAACAGGCATAACTTATGGTGGATCAGTTTCCGGACTTGGGACGTTCCGTTTCTTTGAAAGAAATCGGGGATGTGCGATATTGGGGAGCAGATATGATGCCGAAAATACCAGGTATTTTGCAACAGTCGCGCGCGCCACGGAAAGATCGGCTGTCCACACATACCTGACGTGCGCGCAGGGGTCTGCGACGAACTGCGACGAACTGCG
>SKUI01000057.1 GCA_007122185.1 Rhodothermia bacterium
GGCCGACCACATGGATTACGACGCCATTGTGCTGGGAAATCACGAGTTCAATTTCGGTCTGGAGTATCTGAACAGACAGATAGAGTTGACCGATACGCCCATTATCGGTGCCAACATATATCATCACGGTACCGATGACCCTGCCTATCCACCCTACATTTTCCGGGAGATAGCAGGCCTCAGGGTCGCCATCGTTGGTCTCACCACGCCGGGATCCGCTGTCTGGGACCGTCCGCGTGTGGAAGGTATTCTGAATTTTGGTGACGGTCTGGAGGCAGCCCATCGCTTTGTACAGGAAGTGCGGGATGAACACCGGGCTGATGTGGTGATTATCCTGGCGCATACAGGGCTGGATGGAGGTACAAGCTATCACCGCGATGACCTTGGAGATGAGAATTTCGGCAAAGCCATTGGTGAGAAGGTGCCGGGTGTGGATCTGCTGGTACTTGGACATACGCACCGGGCCATTGATGATGTTGTGCTGGAAGGAACTGACGGACGTGAAGTCGGGGTTATTCAACCCGGCCGCTGGGCGTCACATCTTGGGGTCGCTGAACTGAACGTTGTCCGGCAACAGGATGGCACGACCCGTGTCGTTTCCATTTCCACAGCAAATCATAGTGTGGCAGAGGTGGACGAACATCCCGAAATTATTGCGCTGACACATGAAGCGCATGGGGACGTGGTTGCATTTGTGACAGAACCCATGGCCATGACAGATGATGAATGGTCGGCGCGTGATGCCCGAAGAAAAGACACCCCCATCATTGATCTCATCCAAACCGTGCAGAAAGAGCGGACCGGGGCGCAACTTTCGGCTGCTGCTGCGTTCAACACCTCTGTATCCTTCGGTCCCGGACCTGTCACCAGAGGCGATATCGCCCTGCTCTATCCCTATTACAACACCCTGTATAAAATGGAAATCACAGGAGAGCAAATTAGAAGCTTTCTTGAACATACGTCGCAATATTACACCACCGAGACCGATGACCAGGGAAATCCTGTGGTCAACAGGGGATGGCCCGGATTCAACTTTGACATGCTGGCCGGAGTGACCTACGAGCTTGATCTGCGAAATCAACCGGGCGACCGGGTCACGAAGCTGATGTACGACGGAAAACCGGTCTCCGGGGATGCCCGGTTCACGATTGCCATCAACTCCTACAGAGCCGAAGGTGGCGGCGGGTTTGATATGCTTCACGACGCACCTGTACTCATGACCATTGACCGTTCCGTTGGCGATATGATACTTGAATTTCTTCAGGATATAGAGGTCATCCAACATGAAGATGTATTCAAGGAAAACTGGCATCTTGTATACTGATATCACATGAACATCCTGCTGGTTGAGCCTTTTCTGGGTGGATCGCATCGCGCTTTCATTGAAGGGTTGCGCCAGCATTCCCGGCACCGCATCTTCACGGCCACCATGAAAGGCAGCCACTGGAAATGGCGGATGAGCGGCGGGGCCGTAACCCTGGCAGAGAAGACCGATGAAATCAGAGAAAACATCGATCTGGTATTTGCCAGCAGCATGACCAACCTTCCGGCTTTCATTGCCCTCACAAATCCACGCTTTGCTTCCGTACCCATTGTGCTCTATATGCATGAGAACCAGTTGACACAGCCGGTTCCTGAAACGGAAGAACGTGATATCACCTATTGCTATATCAACTATCTGAGCGTACTTGCCGCGGATTATGTATTCTTTAATTCTGATTTTCACAAAAAATCTTTTCTGGATGCGCTGCCGGGCCTGCTCGCCCGTTTTCCTGATTATCAGCAGTCTGAGTCCATAGGCAAGATAGCGTCAAAATCAGATCTGCTTTATCCCGGGCTTGATCTCAGGATTTTTGACGAGGCTGTGCATATGAAGAAGCTTCGCGCACCCAATCCCCGGCCGGTCATCATCTGGAATCAGCGCTGGTCGTTCGACAAGGATCCCGAGAAATTTTTCCGTGTAATTGACAAGCTGGATGATGCCGAATGTACGTTCGATCTTATTCTGGCCGGTGATCACCATCACGACCAGGCAGAACTGTTCGAACAGGCGTGGAAGCGGTATGGAAGCCGTATCCTGCACTATGGCTTTGTGGAGAATAACCAGCAATATGCAAACCTGTTACAGAAAGGGGATTTTGTCATCTCCACATCGCAGCATGAGTTCTTCTGCACGGCCATCATGGAAGCCGTTTACTGTGGATGCCATCCGATGCTGCCACGAAACCTGACCTATCCTGAACTGGTTCCCCGGACACTTCAGGAGCCGCTGCTGCACGGACCTGTTTTTTATGATGACGAAACCGACCTGTTCCGAAAAATGAAGAAACTGCTCGACGGCACCTACAAGAAGCTGCCGCTGCCCACCCTGCAATCTGTCAACAGGGATCTGGACTGGAGCCGGATCATCATAAAATATGATGACATGTTCGAGGGTATCAGAAAGGACTTTCCTCGTCGCCGGCCGGGGGGGTGAAACCGGTTTTACGGGCTCTTTTCTCTGCCGTCTCATCACTTTGGGTAACTTCGGTCAGCTTTTCTGCACCCTCCGAGGGATCCGAAGCCAGGTATGACGGATCACCATAAGTCCGTGAAAGGTTCTCAAAACGGGCATACTGCTTGATGAAGTGAAGATTCACGGTGCCGACCGGACCGTTTCTCTGCTTTCCAACGATCAGTTCAGCAACACCCTCTGTCGAATTGCCCTGGTCATCGGTTGTGATTTTGTAGTATTCTGGACGGTAAAGGAAACAGACCACGTCGGCATCCTGCTCAATGGACCCCGATTCACGCAGGTCGCTGAGCTGTGGACGTTTGTCGCCGCCCCGCTGCTCCACGGCCCTGCTGAGCTGCGAAAGGCCGATTACGGGGACATCGATTTCTTTGGCCAGTGCTTTCAGACCGCGTGAAATTCCCGCAATTTCCTGCTCCCGGTTTTGCCGGTCGTTTTGCATGCCTGTCATGAGCTGCAGGTAGTCGACAACGATCAACCCCACGTCATGTTCGCTCTTGAGCCGGCGGCATTTTGAACGAAGTTCCATGATGCTTATGGATGGCGTGTCATCAATGAAAATCGGTGCTGTATGGAGACGCCCGGCAGCTTCCAGCATTTTCTTGAATTCATTGTCATCCAGCTTTCCCGTACGAGCCTTCTGGGCATCAACTCGGGCTTCCATGGTGAGCAGTCGCTGGACCAGAGCCTGGTCGGACATCTCAAGACTGAACACGGCAACCGGGGTCCGTTTTTCAGGATCCTGGTTAAGTGCCGCATTTCTGGCGACGGTGAGTGTGAATGCGGTCTTTCCCATGGATGGACGCGCGGCAATGATGATGAGGTCACCTCTCTGCCAGCCAGCGGTGATCCCGTCCACATCCAGCCCGGTGGGTACTCCGGTGATACCCTGTTTCTTGCCCCTGATATCCTCAAGATAGGATATGGTTGTCTTCAGGATTTCCACCAAAGGCCGGTTTCCGCCCCGGGCCTTGGCGTTTGTGATATCGTAAATCTTCTGTTCGGCACCATCCAGCACCTCAAAGGAGTCGCTGGTACTGTCGTAGGCATTCTGGATGATTTCCGAGCAACTCAGGATCAGATGCCTTTTCAGCGCTTTTTCCGCTACGATCTGGCAGTGATATTCTATGTTTGCTGCCGAACTGACGGATCGCGTGAGATCGGTCAGGTAGCCGCTTCCCCCGATTGTTTCAAGCAGGTCCCTGTCCCGCAGTTCGTTCTCGACGGTCAGCATATCCAGCGGGTTGTCACGTTCATAGAGCTTTAAAAGCACTTCAAATATGTGCCGGTGAGCCGGCTTGTAAAAATCATCTACTTCCAGCATCTCAATGGCCACAGATGCAGCCTCTTCTTCAATAAGCATGCTCCCCAGAATGGCTTCTTCAATCTCAACGGCTTGAGGTGGTATGCGCCCATGTGCCTCCAGCAATGCGGTGCTGTTGGTCTGGCTGGTCTTGTTTTGTGGTTTGTTCGCCATGGTGTCAGGACATAGAATATATTAAAAACATCATTTCAGGCACTTTTGACCAAAGCCGGCATCATCGGATTCCGATCCGTACTGGCTGGGTGGCAACACCTCTTCAGAGAGTGTTTGGATCAGAATAAAAAGGTATAAAAAAAACAGGAAGTCTGCGCTGTCGCTGGTGAAAAAATTAACGGCTGCTTCCTGTCAATTCGTCATACCTTTTTCGCAGCAGTTGGACATCCTCCCACGTATCTCTTTTCCACGCGGGATTGCGTAACAGGGCGGCGGGATGGAAGGTGACCAGAAGTTCAACGCCATCACGGAATGGATGGAACCTGCTTCGCAGATTTTTCATTGGTTCCGAAGTGTTGAGGAGGGTCTGCGCAGAAATACGTCCCAGGCAGAGGATTAGTTTCGGTTGGATGAGCTCAATCTGTCGGTACAGATAGGGTAAGCTCCGGTCGCGTTCTTCGGGAAGCGGATCCCGGTTGTTTGGCGGCCGATGCTTCAGAATGTTTGAGATGTACACATCCTCCCTGCGGAAGGATATGGCAGCCAGTATCTTGTTGAGCAGCTGACCCGCCTTGCCGACGAAAGGCTCACCCTGCCTGTCCTCCTGCAATCCGGGAGCTTCACCGATCAGCATCAGGTCGGCGTCCGGATTCCCTGTACCAAAGACCAGCCTGGTGTCCGCAAGGTCCGTGCGGAGGACCTCTGCAGTCAGACAGATATCAAACAGCTCCTCCAGGGACTTTGCAGCAGCAGGCCCTGAGCCACCAGCACCAATCCCCGCATCTTTGCCTGTATTCTTTTCTTTTTTTTCACCTGCCGCTTCACTTTCAAGGTCATTCCCCCGTGTCCTTTCTGCTTTCTGCCCCCCGCGGGACTCGGCGCCACTGTCCTCCTGAATCATGATCGTGTCTGTTGCCGGCAGTGTTTTTTCTTCACCTGATTGTGCAGGAGTTCCGGTTGTTGAAGATACCGGCGGGACATCGGGCAATTCCGGTATCTGAAATCGCCCATAGGTCTGCTCTTCCTGCTTTAAAAACTCACGAACGGTGTGAAAAAGGGAGTCGTAGTCCGGTTTCAGTCTCTCCGGGCCGCCATTATTCTCCTTTATTTGATCTGTTTCCCTGCTCTGTCCGCGCTGATTGTGTTCGTCGTATTGCTTCATATATATGATCAAATGGTCGAAGGATGGAGATTGTTTGTCACTGGACGTGGGAAGTCGGAAGCGCCAGTGGCACGACCGTTTGCAATGGTGGCCTTGACGGCCTCGGATGGTTCGCGGTCATCAAGCCGGCAGTTTATCACCTTATTTACAAGCGACGGATCGAAGGGCAGTGATACCCGGATGTAGTTGTTGGTCCAGCCAAAGATCCTGTCATTCTGAACCTCCTGCTCTACCAGAACAGGGCGGACCGACCCGAGAAACCGGTTGTCGAAGTCAAAGCGTTTCTGCTCGGATATTCTCCGGAGTTTATGAGTCCGTTCCTTTCGGACTTTCTTTGGGACGTTTGCATCCAGCTCCAGGGCCGTGGTGTTGGGCCTTTCGGAATAGGTGAAAACGTGAAGGTAGCCGACAGGCAGGGATTGCAGGAACTCCATGGTCGTTTGAAATCGGGTATCCGTCTCTCCGGGGTGTCCCGTGATGACATCCACACCGATACAGGCATCCGGCATAAGGTCGAGGATGGTGTGCACGCGTCTGCGATACAGATCTGTCCGGTATCGTCGTTTCATCAGCTGAAGCACCTCATCCGACCCGCTCTGGAGCGGGATATGGAAGTGCGGCTGGATCGTGTTGGATTGTGCTACAAACGCAAC
>SKUI01000098.1 GCA_007122185.1 Rhodothermia bacterium
ACTTGTATAAGCTGGATGGCCCGCAACTGATCTCATGCTTTGAACTTCAGAAGCACATGCGTCCCGTCGTGCCCGGTCATATGCAATTCGGCTGAAAGCTGTCGCGCAAGGCCCCGGATGATATTGAAGCCCAGACTGGTGCTTTTCCCGGCAAGCACCTCTTCGGGCAGTCCCGCGCCATCGTCCATCACCTGCAGCTGACACTCCTCCGTTTCGTTATCTTTCTTGAGCTTCAGGTGGATGTTTCCGGACTCCCGCCCCCGGAACGCATGCTTGTAAGCATTGGTCAGCAGCTCGTTGACAATCAGTCCACAGGGTATGGCCTTGGTGATATCCAGAACGGCATTGTCACAATCCAGGTGCACGGCAATTTTCCCGGATTCCTGTTCATAGGTTTCCTGAATGGTTTTTACAAGCTGGCTGATGTAGTCTTCCATTTCCACCCGGGCAAACATTTCAGACTGGTAGAGTTTCTCGTGGATGAGGGCCATGGTTTTGATACGTCCCACGCTCTCAAGGAACATCTTCTTCGCTTCTTCATCCTTTACATAATCAGATTGCAGGGTCAGCAAAGCCGAAATGACCGCCAGGTTGTTTTTTACCCGGTGGTGGATCTCCTTGAGCATCACCTCTTTTTCTTCCAGGGAATCCCGGATCTGCTGATCCGCTTTGCGTTTTTCCTCACGGACCTTTTGGTTCTCTATCTCCCTTCTCACCGCCACCGGAACCCGCGTCAGATTGTCTTTCATGACATAATCCTGCGCGCCCGCCAGGACCGCTTCCACGGCAATTTCCTCTCCGACTGTACCGGAGACGATGATAAATGGAATATCCTTCCCGGTTTTCTTTACAATCTCGAGTGCTTCAAGTCCGTCAAACCCCGGCAGGTTGTAATCGCTGATAATAATATCCCACTCCTGATTTCCAAGCGCTTTTTCCAACCCTGAGGCCGTTTCCACCCGGGTACATTGTGATTCCAGTCCAGCTCTTTTCAGTTCCAGCTCAACCAGTTTCGCATCGTCCGGCAGATCTTCAATAATCAGCACCTTCAAAGGTTTGCTCATTCCAGTTCCTCCTCCATGTGGTGCGTTTTTAACTGTTGGCGAATGAATATCATACTCCCAGCTCGTTCAAAGTCAGCCAGTACAATCCCAGCTGTTTCATGGCATGGACAAAGTTATCAAAGTCAACCGGTTTGCGGATGTAGCTGTTCGCCCCAAGGTCATATCCCTGCATGATATCCCGTTCTTCGCCGGACGAGGTGAGTATAACCACAGGGAGGCGGCGCGTCCGCTCATTCCTCCTGATCTCCTTAAGCACCTCCATCCCGCTGATTTTGGGCATATTCAGATCCAGGAGCACCACGGCAGGCAATTTCGGAGGTTCTTCCCCCTCACTGCCAAGCAGTACCCGCAATGCCGCTTCCCCATCTCTGGCAATCTTGACCTCATTCATGATACTGCTCTTTTCCAGCGCCATGATGGTCAGGTCAACATCATCGGGATTGTCTTCGACAAGCAGAATGTGCCTGTCCGTGATATCTGTTTTGATAGACATATAGCTTATCCAAACAAAAAAATTTTTTTATTATACACTTTTATCCGGCAAGAAAAAATAGAATACGCTACCCTCGTTTTCTTTGGATTCTGCATGGATGGAACCGCCATGACGGCTTATAATACGCTGGACTGTAGCCAGCCCGATACCCGTTCCGGGAAAATCGTCCTGTGTATGAAGGCGCTGAAACGGCACAAATAGTTTATCGTGGTATTTCATGTTGAATCCCACGCCATTATCCCGTACAAATACGTAACGTCTTCCATCCATATCTGCGCGGCCCACTTCAATATAAGCCTGTGCGCGGTTTGAAGAATATTTCCAGGCGTTGTCCAGAAGGTTCTGCATCAGTATCCGGAGCAGGCTGGGGTCGCCGGTGGCTGTCAGTTCCCCTGCGATATCAAACCCGACATTGCGTTTGGGTTCTTTTTCCTGATGCGCCTCGAGAATTTCCGTACTGATGATACCCAGATCGACCTGCTCCCTGTTCAGATCCTGACGGGTAATCCTCGATAGCATGAGGAGATCGTCAATCAGCATTCCCATACGCTGGGAGGCCTTGCGGATCCGGTCCAGATAGTCCAATCCTTGTTGGTGAAGTTTATCTGCGTATTGTTCCACCAGGACCCGGCTGAAACCGTCAATGCCGCGCAGAGGTGCGCGCAGGTCATGTGACACCGAATAGGCAAACGACTCCAGTTCCCGGTTTGCCATTTCCAGTTCCCGGGTGCGTTCCTTCACTTTCTCCTCAAGTGAAACATTGAGTCTCCGGATCTCTTCCTCTGCGCGAACCTGGTCGGTCATATCCACCACGTTGCCGAGCGTATACAGCAGCCGGTCCTGCTCATCAAAAAAAGCGCGGCCATTGAGGATCACCGAACGCCTGGTGCCGTCTTTTCTGACAATGGAGTACTGGAGGTTCTCCACATATCCTTTTTCCAGAAGGTCCTTTTTGTGCTGTTCGAAAGTGGGCAGGTCCTCGGGGGCGATCAGGTCGGCCCAGGTTTTCTTGCCGATGACCTCCTGACGACTGTAGCCGAGCAGATTCAGTTCGGATTTGTTGATATCGATGATCGTAAAATCGCCGTCTAAACTGTGATACCCCACCGGCGCTTCCTGAAACAGGTGCTCGAAACGTATTTTGGATTCCCTGAGCCGTTCATACAAGGTGGTCTCCTCATGGATGTCGCGAATGAGCAGCAACCGGCTCTGGATATGTTCGAAACCGCGTTTATCGGTCAGGATCATACGGTACCAGCGCCAGTCTCCGTCATCATGGCGCATCCGGACCTGATGTCTGACCGACTCATGATCCCGGATGTCGCTATCGCAGACTTTTCTGATGGCATGAAAATTTTCCAGATCGTTCTGGTGGATAATGGCTTCGAAATCATGCAACGTGCGGAACTCTTTCTCATCATACCCCAGGATATCTTTGACCGCCGCATTGGTGTAGCTGAAGTGCTGATTATCATCCACCTGAAACACCACCTGATTCCCCTGCTCCAGCAAGGAGCGGTACAGCTCGAACCGGTCCACAAAGTCGCCTCGCATACGTGTTATCCGGGCCGAGTAACGCAGCAGCAGCAATAACAGCAGCAAGCCGGTGACAAGCACGTAAAACCATCCCTTGTATGTCTGGAACTGCGTAAGCGTAGCAGAATTATCGATCAGCTGTTCCAGAAGGCGGTCCGAAAAAAGGATCCAGAGGAAACCCAGCACAAGGTATATCAGGACGATGTTCCAGGGGTTCAGCTGGGTAAGGCGGTATTTATTCAGTTCCCACATGAAAGATATACATTGATCGGGCGTTTCCATGACAGGTCGGGGTGCGGAATTCTCTCTTTTCCAGCCACAATCCGCCAGCAGCGCCGTTCTGTTTCCTTTTGAAAAATGTAGGTAATTGCTTGATTAAATGGAAATAAACGGAACCAAACGTTTCTTCGAGGTCACTCATCGCAATTATCTGCAGTCCGTCGGGCGTGATCCGACATCCATACGGGTATTTTATTTAAGGCGGGTATCGGTTATTTTTCAGGGCTTTTTCACGCATCGATTCTCAACATTCCAAGATTTTCAACATTCTATAATAAAACCAGAGATTCATGAACATCCACGAATACCAGGCCAAAGAGCTTCTGAAAGAATTCAATGTGGCCGTGCCTGATGGCATTGCCGTGTTCACCGTCGAGGAGGCGGTCAAGGCCGCGGAGATCCTCAAACAGAAAGGCACCACGCTTTTTGTGGTCAAGGCGCAGATCCATGCGGGTGGACGTGGCAAGGGCCGCACGAAAGCATCCGGTGCAAAGGGTGTGATCCTGGCCGGGTCGGTGGGCGAAGTCCGCAAAGCTGCCGAGTCGCTGCTTGGCGATACCCTGGTAACCATTCAGACCGGTGAAGCCGGCAAGAAAGTCGAGCGCCTTTACATCACTGACGGCGTGGATATCAAGAAAGAGTATTATGCAGGCGTTACACTCGACCGCACCCGCAATCAGAACGTGATCATGGTGTCGACCGAAGGAGGGGTGGAAATCGAGAAAGTGGCAGCAGAGACCCCGGAGAAAATCATCAAGGAGTGGGTGGAACCCGGGATGCCGCTGCACGGACACCAGGCTCGGCGGCTGGCTTTTGCGCTCGGACTTTCCGGTGATCCGTTCAAGAAAGCCGTGAAATTCATCATGGCGCTCTACAAAGCCTACGAGAAAACCGACGCTTCCATCGTCGAAATCAACCCTCTTGCGCTGACAGGCGATAATGACGTCGTGGCCCTTGATGCGAAAATCAACTTTGACGACAACGCGCTGTTCCGCCAGACCGAGATCTGCAAGCTGCGCGACAAGTCCGAGGAAGATCCGCTGGAAGTGGAGGCCGTCGAATCCGACCTGAACTACATCAAGCTGGATGGAAATGTCGGGTGTATGGTGAACGGGGCCGGTCTGGCCATGGCTACCATGGATATGATCAAACTGGCCGGGGGTGAACCCGCCAACTTCCTGGATGTGGGAGGCGGCGCCAACGTGGATACGGTACGCAACGGCTTCCGCATTATCCTGAAAGATCCCAACGTCGAAGCGATCCTGATCAACATTTTCGGTGGCATCGTGCGGTGCGACCGGGTTGCCAACGGGATCCTGGAAGCGGTCAAGGATCCGGCCATTGCCAAAAAACTGGAGAACATGCCGCTCATTGTACGGCTGCAGGGAACCAATGCCGAGGAAGGCAAGAAGATCATCGACGAAAGCGGTCTGAATGTCATTTCGGCCGTGCTGCTCAAGGAAGCCGCCCAGGAAGTCACCCGGGCCATTAGCGGATGATCATAGCGTCCAACCGATGAATCCGGCAAGTGCAGAAGTGTTCTCAGGATGCGGAAGGTGCCTGCATTTCTTCCATCACGGAATTATAGTAGGCCTCGTACCGGTCGACGATCAGGTTGAGTTCGAATACTTCGGCACGCTTGCGCGCATTTTCCGAAAGCTGTCGGTGCAGCTGCTCATCACGGAGAATGGAAATGGCATAATTTCCCATGGTCTCGGTGTCGCCCAGTTCGCACAGATAACCGGTTTCGCCGTGGATGTTCAGCTCGGGCAGGCCGCCGATGTCGGAACTGATGACCGGCACACTGCAGCTCATTGCTTCGAGCGCGGCCAGGCCGAACGTTTCGGAACCCGACGGAATCAGGAACAGGTCGGCAATAGAAAGGATATCCTCGATTTTTTCCTGCTTCCCGAGAAAACGCACTTTTCCGCAAATCTTCAGTTCCCTGCAGCGTGACTCCACCTTGGGGCGGTCCGGTCCGTCACCGACCAGTAAAAGGTGTGCCGGGATGCCGCTCTGAAGCACCTTGTGGAAGATTTCAACGGTATCGCTGACCCGCTTGACCTCGCGGAAATTGCTTACGTGCACCAGCACTTTCTCCCCGTTCGGACACAGCGCCTTTTTGAAATGGCTCTTTTCCGATTTGCTGAAGCGCACAAGATCAATAAAATTGGGGATCACCTCGATCTTCTTTTCTATTTTGAACCGTTTGCAGGTCTCGGCCCGCAGATACTCGGATACGGCCGTCACCCCGTCACTTTTATTGATGGAAAAGGTGACCACCGGGGCATAGCTGGGATCGCTGCCCACGATGGTGATATCCGTTCCGTGGAGGGTGGTGATCACCGGTATTTTCTGCCCGTTTTCCCCCAGGATCTGTTTGGCCAGGTAGGCGGATGTGGCATGCGGAATGGCGTAGTGCAC
>SKUI01000162.1 GCA_007122185.1 Rhodothermia bacterium
TGAAAAAGGCCTCATGAAGCCCCGGAACGCGGATAAACAGCGACAGCAGAAAGAGCATCACCCCGGTGTGCAGCATGCTGACGATCATGTTTTTGGGGATGTGTTTTTTCTTGTAGTGTCCAACCTCGTGGGCCAGTACGGCTACCAGTTCCGGAACCGAATGATTTTCGATGAGTGTGTCGAACAGAGCGATGCGCTTGTTCCGGCCAAATCCGGTGAAGAACGCGTTGGATTTACTGGAGCGGCGCGAGCCGTCAATTTTATAGATGCCGCGCAGAGGAAACGATACCTTTTCGGCGTAATCAAGAATGGCCTGCTTCAGCTCACCGTCTTCCAGCGGTGCGAATTTGTTGAAGAGCGGCATGATCCAGGTAGGTGCGATGAACTGGACAAAGAGCGTAAACAGGATAACCACAGCCCACGCGTACAGCCAGGCGATGGCTCCGAGGTATTCGAAGATACCGATCACACCGGCCAGCAGCGGCCCGCCCAGGAGTACGGTCAGCATGAGCCCCTTCAGACGGTCGGTGATGAATGTTGCAGGCGTTGTCTTGTTGAATCCGAACCGTTCCTCGATGACAAACGTGGAATAGATGGAAAAAGGGAGAGAGATGATGGTTTGGGCGAGGATCAGTATCCCGACAAACATCAGTCCGGTCACTATGGTCCCGTAACCGAATTCTCGCACGAACACATCCACCCAATTGAAACCGCCGGCAAACCAGAAGACCAGGAGGACAATTATGCTGAACGTCGATGTCAGGAGGCCGAACCGGGTGCGGACCCGGGTGTACTCCTGTGCCTTGCGGTATTTCTCCTCGTCGAAGACATCACGGAATTCTTCGGGAAGGGATTTCTGCAAGGCCCGGAGATTCAGCAGATCCGAGATCAGGTTCAGGATGTAATTGACTGCCAGAGCGAGCAGTATAATGACAGCGTAGATATTCATTGTTTAATTGATTGCCTCATTTATTGCCTGACGCATTTCCTGATGCATAGCGTCATTCATTGCCTGATCCGTTTCCTGATGCAATGCCTGATGCAATGCCTCATTAATTGGCCGCCTTCGCGAATCAGTTTCCTCCGAGGATGTTTTTGACTTTTGACCAGAATCCTTTCTTTTTGTCGACGGCCTTGTTCACCTTCTTCATGTCGGGTGATGTGATGTTCTCGAAGAGTTCCTTGCGTTCGGTCTCTTTGCGCGACCTTTCTTTTTTGGATGCATCCGACGGCTGGCCGGATGGGCCTTTGCCGCGGCCTCGTCCACCGCGCGTACCTTTACGCTGTCCTGACTTGCCCTGGCGACGGGAGTCATCCTCACCGCCGGTTTTTTCATCCCGGCGCTGTTGAGGTTTTCTGCCTCGGCCACGACCCCGTCCACCGGATTTCTGCTGCCTGGAACCTCTTTTCTGGCCGGAATCATCTTTTTGTTCCGGTCCTTTGTCATCCGGCTTTTTATCTGCGGCCTTGTCATCGCGGGCGGACTTTCTGTGATCCTGTTTGTCCGGGGGCGAAGTGTCCTGAACCTGCTTGCCGGATGGCTTCTGTTCGTCAGCGCGGTCTTCCTGGATTTGAGTCTGGCGTCGGCCGGTCCGTTTCCGTCCGCCTGGACGTTTTCTGCCACGACGGCGTTTGGGACGTTCATCCTGCTGCTGATCCGTTTCCGGTTTTTCGGGAACCGGTTTTTCAGAATCCGGTTTTTCGGCGGACTGTTTCCGGGAATCCGGTTTTTCTGTATCCTGCGAATCCTTCTTTTGCCGGGATGGTGTTTGCTTCTCCCTGGCTTTCTCTCTTTCCTGCTTTTTCCGGCCGTCTTCTTTTCCGTCACCGCCAAGGTCGGGCACTTCCAGCTTGTTGATTTTGGACTTCATGGCGCGGATGATGTTCTCCATGTAGCGGCGATCCTGACCCGAAACGAGGGTGATGGAATCCCCTTTGGCATCGGCGCGTGCCGTGCGTCCGATCCGGTGGACATAATCCTCCACATCGTGGGGAACGCTGAAATTGATGATATGAGAGATGCCATCCACATCAATTCCCCTGGACATGACATCGGTTGCGACAATGATCCGGTATTCCCCTTTCCGGAAGCTTTCCAGTGCTTTTTCCCGCTCTGCCTGAGTCCGGTCGCCATGGATGCTGGTTACATTGGCTCCCTTTTTCCTGAGTTCCCGGCTCAGCTTGTCGACAGCCCGTTTGGTGGACATGAAAATGATGGCCGACGCCCACTGTTCTTTTTCAAAAAGACGGAGCACGAGCGGCAGTTTGTCTCTCTCTTCCACGTAATACATCCCCTGGGTGACGCCTTCGGCCGCCATGTTGGGCGGGGCCATGTTGACCCGCTCCGGGTTGTTCATCATTTTTCTGGCCAGCTGCTCGATCTTCGGCGGGATGGTAGCCGAAAAGAGCAGTGTCTGACGTTCTTTGGGCAGTTTGCTGACAATCTGCGTGATGTCCGGAATGAAGCCCATATCCAGCATTCGGTCGGCTTCGTCGAGGATCAGGAAATCAAGATTGCTGAAGTCGACATCATGTATCCTGATATGATCGAGCAATCTGCCCGGTGTGGCAACTATGATATTTGTACCGCGGTTGAGCGCTTTTTCCTGGCGCGACCAGTCGTCTCCGCCATAAACTTTCGCGGTTGAAAGACCGGTGTGATATCCGATCGCGAAAAAGGCCTCGTCGACCTGACTGGCAAGCTCGCGGGTGGGTGTAATCACCAGTGCGCGAATGCCTTCCTGCTTGTTCTTCTTCTTTTCAAGAAGATTGTGCAATATCGGGATGGCAAACGCCGCTGTCTTGCCGGTGCCTGTCTGTGCGGAGGCCAGAACATCCCGGCCTTCCATGATCAGTGGAATACATGCTTCCTGGATCGGGGTGGGCTTTTCAAAACCCATGTCCCTCAACCCGTCTAATACCTCATTCTGGAGGTTGAATCTATCAAATGACAAAATATGTAGTAGGTTTAAAAATAGTGGCTTATTTCTGTACAATAAGCGATTTCTTCTAACATGGTAATATACAAAAAAAAGCCGTCAATCGTAAGTATTCCGGGCAGAGGGAGCTCGTACAAGCTCTTTGGAAATGGCCATCGGGTAACCTTGGTAACGAAGCAGCGCCCATGTCATGGCTATCAGCAACAACACACCTATGACTCCCAGCATGCCGCCTTCCGGACCAAATCGCCCGCCGGTCCAGATTTCCGGTCCGGTCGCCTCAAACTGAAGTACGGACTGCCGGAACCGGATGCCGCTCACCGGCAGGCCGTACAAGGCGCCCTGGATGACATTCCAGGCAAAATGGAGCCCGACCGGAAGCCCAAGTTGTCCGGTTACCACATAAGGCAGCGCCAGCATGGCACCTGCCAGGAAAATCACCACAACCCCAAGCAATGTGATATTTGGATTTCCAATATGCAAGAAACCAAATGCGACTGACGAAATAACGATGCCGATGAGTCCGGCGGCATTCCTATTTTTCCCGTTGTAAAAACCCTCTGTGAGATTCCTGAGCTGGTATCCACGCGACCAGAGCTCCTCGTAAAAGCCTACAACGGCCATAGTCAGCACGTATCCACCCAGCAGTGCAACGAAATTTCGTTGCGAGGGACGGTTCCAGCCAAAGCCGGTGAATTCAATCCATCCCATCAGCCACTGAAAGAGGACGATAAGTGACATCACGAGGGTTGCCATCAGAAATCCGGTCAGGCAGTCGCGCCACCATTGCGCATTCATCCGGAGGCCGAAGTCATTGATGGGACGCTTGTCGAATGCCAATCCGGCTATCCAGACGGAGAGGGTGACGGCCATGCCAAAAGCGATGATCTGCATGTTCTGTCCGCCAAATTGCGAGGCGAGGAGCGAAAGGGGGATATAGAGCAGCAAGGCCAGGACCAGCTGCATGAGAAGCCGCCATCCGGCGCGGATGCGGCCGTCCGGTGAGACGAACAGGGAGTTAAACAAATCCATGATGTAACCAATCAATCAAAAATGGTGTATCTTGTCGACCTGAGAACGACAGCCTGACGGTGAGGGTTTACCGTTTTGGACACACTAACTTTTCATAACCACAGAACGAATCTGTCATCATGTGCGGAAGATACACGCTTTATTCGGATAAAAAAGCCATCGAGGACCAGTTTGAGGTTGCCATTGCGGATGAAGACCTTGTCCGTCCAGACTACAACGCGGCGCCGGGCACGGTACGTCCCGTAGTTCTTATCAAAGGCACGCAGGAACGTGCTGTCGGGGCCCTTAAATGGGGCCTGGTCCCCCCATTTGTCAAGGACCTTTCCGACTGGAAGCCCCTGATCAACGCCCGCAGTGAAACTGTCAATGAAAAACCCTCTTTCCGCAAGGCATTCCAAAGAAAGCGCTGTATTGTGCCTGCCAACGGTTTTTACGAGTGGAAGGACTTTGGAGGCGGAAGAAAGATCCCCTTTTATATTCGCCTGCTCGATCAGAATCTGTTCGGCATGGCCGGCATCCATGAGACGCATAGGGACGGGGATGGAAACGAGCTGCACACGTTTGCCATACTGACGACGGAAGCCAACGAACTGATGCAGCCGCTGCACGACCGCATGCCGGTGATCCTTCGTGAGGATGACTACAATGTCTGGTTGAACCCGGTTCAACCCAGGCCTGAAATGCTGCAATCTCTGCTCACACCCTATCCAACCGAAAACATGTCCACATTCAAAGTGAGTACGGATGTCAACAATGCCCGTAACAACGGACCCGAGCTGATCAATCCGAAATTGAAGTAGCGGGGTGGGAGTCAGGACAAAAAACACTTTCTCCATCCCGGGCAACAACCCGGTGCTGTATTGCGAAACGGTGATGCGGTCCGCAATACCCGATTACTCTTCGGGAAGTGGCTCCGGTGACTGTTCCTGGGGTGGGAGAGCCGGAGGTGTTTCAGCTGGCGTGCCGAAGTCCTGTTCTGTCTGAACCGGTGCGGCCCTGTCCTGGATGGTGCTTTGCGTCACGGCTTCCTGATCGATGAAAAAGTTCGCGAGCACACAAAGGGTAAGGAAGAGCGTAGCCAGAACGGTGGTCGCCTTGGAGAGAAAGTCAGCTGTTCTCCGTGCGCCCATCATGTTGCCGCCGCCGCCAATACCGCCGCCGCCACCGGCGATACCGCCGGAAAGACCCTGTCCCTGCCCGCTCTGGAGCAGCACCACGATGACCATCAGAAATGCGATGATCGTAATAAGAATGATCGTCAGTGTATAAAGCATGATTTTGTCGCTACTATTGTCGTGATAAGATTTGTAAATTACCGAATTATCGTATCATTTCAAACTTCCCTTCATGTAAAATTATAACGGCCGCGCCACACTGAGATTATGATGCAGCAAGATGTTCACATCGTAGACCAGATCACCCGGTCCATCGCTGACCTGGCCAATATGGGGCACGGGTTCACAAGGAACCTGCTTTTTACCGTGGGTCTGATCTTTGCTTTCTGGCTGATACGGACGGTCATCATGCGCATTGTCTACCGGCAGACCGAAGATCCCGAGCTCCACTACAAGTGGCGAAAATACCTCACAAGGGCACTTTTTTTTATTGCCGTACTGGTACTGGGCCGCAGGTGGTTCGAAGGATTCCAGTCCGTAGCTACGTTTCTGGGCCTTGTTTCAGCGGCCCTTGTCATTGCCCTGAAGGATTCGGTGGCTGACCTTGCCGGCTGGCTCTTTCTGCTCTGGCGCAAGCCGTTCGAGCTGGGCGACCGTATCGAGATCGCCGGCATCCAGGGTGATGTCA
>SKUI01000207.1 GCA_007122185.1 Rhodothermia bacterium
AACCTGGGCGACGGCAGCATAGCCAGCGTAACGGAAACCACCGAGTATAACATCCGCAGCTGCCAGGCCATACAATCCTCCCCGGGTACGTTCAATTTTTTGAATGCCCAGAACCTTGGCCTGCCTATACCCGCTCCGGTAAAAGTGATGATGGGGGATGTGAACGGAAACGGAATGCAGGATCTGATCTACAATCATGTGAGCGCCAATTCAAACCAGACAGTGGTTGCCTTCTCAAACGGGGATGGCACCTTCACCATGAGCACACCTACATCCCACAGCGCCACACCTCCCTACAGCTGGAGCCAATATGAGGTGAGAACAGGCGATTTTAACAACAACGGGATGGTTGATTTGGTCTGGAACCGGGTGGATGGCACAAATACAAGCTTCATCGCATTATCAAACGGCGACGGTACCTTTGAAGAGATGCCGCTAACACAAGCCGGTGCCTCCGGCTGGGATGCCAGGTACCGGTTCGAAGTCGGCAATGTAACCGGTCAAAATGGAGACGATCTGATTTGGAACCGTCATTTCGATATCAACCGCACGTATCTGGGCCTCTCCAACGGAGATGGAACCTTCGGAGACGAAAACGTCATAAGTGCGATACCTGGTACCGATAATAACGATCACGGTACTTCCGATGGCTGGAGTACAGCCCGCCACCGTTTCGCTGTTACAGATATCAATGGAAACGGCCGGGATGATCTCATCTGGTACAGGTATAAACAAAATGTCCATCACGTTTGGGTAGTGAAATCGTCAGGGACTGAGCCCGGAAGTATGTTCGGGCCGCTTGACAGATTCACCCGTGGCACACAAGGCTGGGCTGATTATGAAATCCATTTAGGAAATATAGATGGTAATGCCGGTGTTGATCTGGCCTGGGTTGTAACTACAAGGAATGGTCCACCAACTGTACATCTGGATCTGTCAACCGGCGGTAGTCCTCCTTTAGAGAGTGGTCCTCCTGGTCAAAGTTATATTAATGCTGACATTGCAGAAGACTATCAAGTCCGATTGCTGGATGTAAATGGGGATGGTCGCAAAGATATTCTTCTAAACCGGATGGGAACTGTCAACAGAAGTTATATTGGCCTTGGAAACTCTAATGCAGTATTTGATTTCTCTCGCGTCAGCCAGGACCATCCGGCGAATGATCAATGGGGCCAGTTTGAGATTCTGACAGGCGACATCAACGGTGATTCTCGCGAGGATGTGGTGTACGTAAACGCCGATGCCACTAACACCGTCTATGTCGGAATAGCAAGAAGCAGTGCGCAGTAGATATGCATAGTGCACAGTAATTGTAAATAGTGCACGACTGACGGACAGCCGATCGATATTCAATTGATATCGATATGCAACAGGTCAAGACAGAAAGGTACTTCTGGTGATGGCAACATCGCCGGAAGCACCTTTTCTATTAAATATCCGCGGAAACCCGCTGGATCTTTCAGAACTCAATTTTATAACTGATGCCCGGCACGATCACCACGCTCTCGTCCAGCGTGACGCTCCCGGTTTTATAGTTGTAGTTGTATCCCTCGGGCATTGATTGGGCAAGCAGGTTTTTTATCTGCACAGCCCATACGCTTGAATACCTTGCACGGTTGAACCGGTAAGTCATGGTGAAGTCCAGATAAAGTGATGAGGACAGCTGGTTTTCAAACGCCCGGGTTTCATCAAAGAAAACCAACTCCCTTTCCGTGGACTTTTCCGTCAAAATCGGGCTGACACGTTCCCCGCCCGTAAAATTGAACCGCGTGTTCACACCCAGGACCCGGCGGTTGTCCCGCAGGGAAAACTCCCTGCCAACAAGGGCATTGGCAGAAAAACCCTTGTTGTAGCGCGTATTGCGCCAGATTCCGTCATCTGCCTTGTAACGAGAGGAGAACACCGATCCCGTGACCAGGAAATAGTACCCCCGGTGCAGGAACCGCTCAACGGTCAGGTCAATACCCATATTCCTGCCAATACTGTTGTTCTCAAGTGCGTCACTGAAGGCCCAGTCCTGCTTGTAGTTGATCATTGACCAGGAGCTGTCGGCTATGCCCGGAACGTCATAGAGAAACTGGACATAGGGCTCAACTTTCAGTCGCAGGTTGTTGTTCAGCTGCCAGTCGTAGGCCAGCACAAAATGGTGGGCTTTGGCAAAACCGAGATCCTTGTTGGGCCTTGTTGTCCTCCCGTTTTCTTCGAGCCTGACCAGGTATATTTTCAGCTCTTCCATCTGGCTGTGCTTCCCGTATCCGAAACTGATGGCGTGGTTCTCGTGGAAATCCCAGCTCAAGGCCGCCCTCGGGTCGACGGACCAGGCATTGTTAAGGGCAAAATAACTGCTGTTCACACCGGCATTCAGCACAACGTTTTGTGCCAGTCTGTAGCGCGCCTGCGTGTAAAACTCATAGGCATAACTGGACCCCTGTTCGTCCACGATATTCCGGAACGTGGCCGGATCACTGTCGATGGTGCTGTTGATATCCAGGTTGTATTGCAGCCTTTTGAGGGTGAAGCCGGTTTTGGTCGTGAGTCCCGGGCTGAACGTATGGCTGAGGAAGGACCCCAGGCTCAGTTTCCCGGAATTGTCATCTGCAACCAGGTCCGGATGTGGAATCAGGGCATCGTTCTGGCGTTTGGTGTCCATGCTGTTCCTCATGCCCGAGGCGGCAAGGGTGGTGTTGACGTATGTGCGACGGCCGGTCATCAACCTGTGGGTGAGGCCGACGGCCCCCATCTGGACATTCCACTCAAATGTTACTCTGTCCCAGTCATTTTCCCACCGATCCGGATTGTCTTCCAGTGGCTGCCGGAACTTGTCGATCCCCCCGATCCCCCAGACGGAAAAGGTACCCGCGTTCCGGGTTGGCAGATTGAACTTGAAGGAAAGGTCCTGATATCTGAACGCCTGATCCGTGGGGATGACATTGAAATCGGTGAGCAGGCCCAGTGTTGAATAGCGGTAGTTGAAAAGATAGGACGCATTCGAACCTGCGGCGAGCGGGCCCTCCGAGGCAAAATCAAATCCCAGGGTGCCTGCCTGGAACGTGTGCTCATATCTGCCGCTGTTTCCACTTCGGAGGTTCATGTCAAATACCCCTGCCAGGGCATTGCCATACTCGGCCGGAAAGGCACTGGTGTGAAAATCGGAATTGTCCAGCATCTGGCTGCTGAACAGGGTGACCATACCGCCGCCGGCCACATTTCCGCCGGCCATGTGGTGAGGGGCCGGAATTTCCACCCCTTCAATACGCCAGGAAACGCCCTTTGGACTGTTCCCCCTTACGATAATGGCATTATCCTGCACATTTCCAACAGCGACACCCGCAAATGCCGAAACCAGTCTGGCCGGATCATCAAGTCCGCCGGCATACCGCCGGGTCTCCTCCACACTGAACGAGCGGGAACTCACCGTGGCCATGGCATTCAGGGGTTTGGCTTTGAGGATTTCCGGCGTGACGATCACTTCATCCATTTCTGAAATGGATTGCCGGAGACCGATATTCAGCACGACCTCCCTGCCCGATGTAACCAGCACTTCGGGGAGGATGACCGGTTCGTAACCGATATAATTCACCTGAATGGAGTGGCGGCCAAGCGGAGCCCTTCGCAAAGTGAAGTTTCCATCGATATCCGTTGATGCGCCGATTAATGGATGGGTGTCCAGAATCACAACAGAGGCACCGATGAGGGTTTCCCTTGTCTGTATATCGAAAACATTGCCCTTTATGGTCTGCGTAATGGTTTGTCCAAACACACCCGGAACCAGGAAAAGCAGGAGAACTGCTGCAACGAAAGCGGAAAGAATGTAATTATTATTCATGATAGGTAATGATTTGCGTTTGATTGATGGAATCAGTCCAGCCAGTTGCTGATGTTAATCCAAAGCACAATGATCATGATCGCGATGCTGATCATGCAAAGAATTCCGAACAGTATGAACTGTGCAATTCTTTTTGCTTTGTTGGAGTGCTTCAATGGTTTGTTTATCTGGTTGGTGATTACTGGAAGCCATACTGGCTGCAGAAGCAGTGTTGACTGGTGCAAAGATGGGGATTCGGGAACTGGCAATCGTCCGGACTTACAGGCCTGGACGCCATACCAGGTCCAGCCGTGCAGGATTGGACGTTGTACAGATGTGCACGTTGTACAGATGTGCAAATGATTGTTTTCAAAAAATAAGCACAAACAGAGGACAGGCAGCACATCTTACAGGAAAATCAAACAACACGTTCCTCCGATTCTGTCATAAACCGGGAGGGCGTTTTTCCGGTAACTTTCTTGAACACCTGATTAAAGGATGATTTGGAGTTGAATCCGGAATCCAGTGCGATAGCCAGAATACTGTAATTGCTGTTTAACGGATCAAGGGCTCTCTTTTTGAACTCTTCTATGCGATAAGCGTTCACAAAATCAAAGAAATTCTTCTTTTCGTACTGGTTGATGACCTGTGAAAGGTGGTTGGGCGAAAGATCGAGCTCATCCGCCAGCATGCTCAGGGTCAGTTTTGGCTCAAGATAGGGTTTGCCGGTTTTCAACAGTTCCAGAAGTTCCTTGTGGATGCGGTCTGCATCTTCGGCTTTCAGCCCGGACCGGTTGTACTCACTCGCAGGCCTCGGCTCCACGATCCGGTGTTCAATGTCAGGGTGGTCCGAGAATATGTTCCGGTGCCTGATGCCGGAATATCCCAGGTACAGGATGAAGGTGATGAGCAGCACAAAGAAGATGAGGTCGGTATTAAACCCGAAGTCCAGACCAAGTCCATTATCCAGCAGGATGACCACCGTTACAATAATGAAAGTCAATCCCAGGCCCCAAATGAAGGTTCTGAGCCAGTTCAGATCGATCGATTCCCGGTAGGCAAAATTCTGTTCGGTCAGGTTCCGGTACTTTCCAAGCAGCCTGTAGGACAACGTCGTATAGCTTATTCCCGAGATGATAAATGCCACCAGTGAAAATTGAATGAAGACGGCGTAATCGTCCACGAGTCCCCGGTTTACCATCAGCTTCTGTTCTGCTGAATAAAAGAACAGGAACGGGATCATGTAGATGTAGAAGAGTGACGCAGGTGCAAAATGCAGGTAGTTCTGCCAGTTGAAACGCTGGTCGCTGCGGATGGAGAACAGAACATAGAGGTACAAAAAGGGTCCGTGCAGTAGCGGGAACGGATGGTGCAAACCGGACAAGTGGGGATATACTTCCCAATACCCCAGATAATGAAGATAATAGCTGAACAAGTGCAGCCCGAAAACAAACATCCAGACGGCCAGGATCTTGTCTGGAGTGGACGCCTCCCTTTTGCTCATCAGCAAAAACTGAAGAAAAAAACAGAGGAAAATTCCGATAATGAATACGGTGTTCAACGTAGGCTTTCCAGGATTTGGATTGTCATGGAATAATCGCAGGTTTTTCAAACCCTTGATCCGGGGAGATGATCCAAACAGATGGTCAAGGCAGATGGTCAAGGCAGATGATCAAGGCAGATGTTCCGGGATGAAGTTAGTTGATTCGAATTTGTTTTCCTACTGATGCCGATGCAATGGAGTGCCGGATGTCCGGGGGTGCGATGAGCCGAATAGGGAATGTAATCGGCCCATTGGCATCACAAAAACGTCCAAAGCCACCGCCACAAGAGATATGCGGTATCTGATGGAAATCGGTGTGTTCAGACGATCAGGGAAGGCGGGTGGACGCAGCACGCATTATCAGGTCGATCTCTGAAGCAAAAAAAAGCCGCAAAA